>CAMOGO010000304.1 GCA_946614075.1 uncultured Lachnospiraceae bacterium
ACGGATGCCTGCCTATAAGTCATTCAACCGAGGCTCTGACTGGCATCGTCGCTGCCAAAGCATCCTCGTAGCCTCACGAAAGCCTTGTATGCCCTTCTGTTGCCAAAGTCAGGCAGGAAACGGCATCCGCTATCACTGCCTTTGGCGACGGATCCTGGTGTGAATTACATTCTGAGCGCCCTTGAAAAACGCCGGTACTTGACGAAAAAGGCAGCTTGCCTGCCTTTTGAGTCTTACGTACCGCTGCGTTTTTCGCGGAGCGAGAGCGTGCGCGAAGAAGGTATCACACCAGGATCCGTTCATCCAAGATCCAAAACTAGCGGATGCCGTTTCCTGCCGTCACCTGGCATATTACTGGCGGATGTAGATGCCTTGGGATTCGATGAAATCCTCGAGATCTTGCTGAGCGTCTTGTGCCCAGGTTTCACTCAAAGAACTCTCTTGTCCTGACGCGCCAGATCCTTTCTCGCTCTTTACATCTTCCGGCCAGGGAAGGAGCGGATTCTCAACGCGGCTTTCGCGCTGCATCAGCTCTGCGACGGCTTCGGCGCAGTTCTTGCCTTCAAAGAGGATTTCGTTGACTTTTGTGACGATCGGCATGGTGACGCCGTACCGGTCGGCGAGCTCCTTGGCGGCCTTCGCGGAATAGACGCCCTCGACGACCATATGGACCTCGTCCATGGCTTCCTTCATGCTTTTGCCCTGGCCCATGAGGATGCCGGCGCGGCGGTTGCGGCTGTGCATGCTGGCGCAGGTGACGATCAGGTCGCCCATGCCGGAAAGCCCGTAGAGGGTCTCGGAGTGAGCTCCCATGCTTACGGCGAGTCGGGTCATCTCGGCGAGTCCGCGGGTGATCAGGGCTGCCTTGGTATTATCTCCATACCCCAGTCCGTCTGCGATACCGGCGGCAAGAGCGATGACGTTCTTCAAAGAGCCGCCCAGCTCGATCCCGAGGACGTCGGGACTTGTATAGACACGAAATACCGGGCTCAGGAACATCTTCTGAAGGTAGAGGGCTGTCTCCTTTCTCCGGGCGCCGATGACGCAGGTGGTCGGGACGCGGCGTCCGACTTCCTCTGCATGGCTCGGGCCGGAAAGCACAGCGACCTCTGCCTGCGGGATTTCCTGCTCGATCTGGTCACTCAAGGTGCAAAGGCTCCCTTCCTCGATGCCCTTGGCGACGCTCACGATGATCTGCCCGTTCGCGACGTGCTCGCACATCCGCGCCGCTGTGGTGCGGGTGAAAACAGAGGGAACCGACAGGACGAGGAAATCCATTCCCTTGATACAGCTTTCCAGATCGCCGCTGATCCGGATATCCTCCGGAATTGCGACGCCGGGAAGGTTGGGATGCTCTTTGTTTTTGTTCAGGGCCTCGACCTCTGCCGGCAGGGCCGACCAGAGTGCGATTTTGTGCCCATTATCGTGAAGAAGCAGGGAAAGTGCCATTCCCCATGTACCGGAACCGATTACTCCAACATTAGCCATCTTTTACAGACCTCTCTTTACGTAAGAATAAAACAAGTCCTATTCCTTATGACCGACCTTCAGAGGATTCTCCGTGCCGTTCAGCAGGCGCTGGATGTTAGCGCGGTGTCCAAAGACGATGAGTCCTACCATGATCAGTGACAGGACAAAGATTTCCGGAAACTGACCTGCCGGAAAAGCATGCCAGCCGAGGAAATGAAACAGCGTCACCATGATGAGAAAGCCGCTGACCGCACAGATCGAGCCGAGGGATACAAAGCGCTTCCAGGCGACGAGAATAATGAACAAAGACAGCAATATAGCCATCACGCGAAGGTCGTATACCATCACCATGCCGCCAAAGGAGGAAACGCCCTTTCCGCCTTTAAACTTCATATAGAAAGGATAGCAATGTCCCAGGATGACTCCGAGGGCTGCATAAAACATCATGAGCTCATTCTGGTCTCCCAGCAGGCCCTTCAGGGCGAATTTGAAAATGAGGCAGCAGATGACGCATTTTAACACATCTCCGATCAGGACCAGGACTCCCACCCGGACGCCAAAGACGCGCAGGGCATTCGTAGCCCCGGAATTCCCGCTGCCCTTCTGGCGCAGATCGTCGTGAAGGACGTAGTTGCTGATGATAAAACCAGTCTGGAACAGGCCGAAAAGATACCCGATGGCAAGTGCCATTAAACGAAATCCCATTATTCCTTCTCCTTCCTTTCACGTACCAGGATGCGGATCGGAGTGCCGCGGAAGCCAAAGGACTCGCGCAGCTTATTCTCCAGATAGCGCAGGTAGGAAAAATGCATCAGTTCTTTGTCATTGACAAAGACGACAAAGGTCGGCGGCTTGACCGAAACCTGAGTCATGTAATACAGCTTCAGACGCTTGCCCTTGTCCGACGGCGGCTGCTGCAGTGCGACAGCCTCGGTCATAATCTCATTGACCACGCCGGTCGAGATACGAAGGGTCTGATTCTGAATGACGACATCGATGAAGTCAAACAGCTTCTCGATGCGCTGTCCGGTCTCAACGGAAACCGTGATGATCTCCGCATACGGCATGAAGCTCAGGACCTCGCGTACCTTGCGGGTAAACTCGTCGGCCGTCTTGGTGTTCTTCTCGATCTTGTCCCATTTATTGATGGCGATGATCACGCCCTTGCCGCGCTCATGCGCGATGCCGGCGACCTTCGCATCCTGCTCCGTCACGCCCTCGGACGCATCGATCATGACGATAACGATGTCCGCACGCTCGACGGCGGCCACGGCACGGATGATGCTGTAGCGCTCAAGCTCTTCCTTGATTTTGTTCTTGCGGCGAAGACCTGCCGTGTCGATAAAGACATACTCCTTGCCGGCGCGACGTACGACGGTATCGACCGCGTCGCGGGTCGTGCCGGCGATGTCGGAGACGATCACGCGGTTCTTTCCGCAGAGGCGGTTCACCAGGGACGACTTTACGACATTCGGCTTACCGATGATGGCTACCTTCG
>CAMOGO010000305.1 GCA_946614075.1 uncultured Lachnospiraceae bacterium
ATCAAGACCGTTTCGTCTATGGATCCGGGGCACCGAAAACTGTACGAGGCCTGCCTGAACCTGTACCGCCTGGCAATTGAGGAGGGCCACTCCGTCGAGCGCCTGGTGCTGATCTGGCTCAAAAAGGACGGCGCTTATAAGCTGGTAGATCTCCCAATTGACGACACGCTTGCCACGGCCTGCCTGGCGCTGCACCGTGCGCTCAAGAAGAAAAAACGCCAAAAGAAAAACAAGGAGGAATCCGCCGAAAATGGATGAAACCAAAAACGGCCAGGCGCTGCAGCCACAGCAGCCGGAGGCAGCGCCGGATCTCGCACCGGTGCAGAACGTATACACCCCATCCATCTGGAACGACAAGAAGATGCTGGAATCTGCGGTCAAGGCCGCAAAGGTGATGGCAGCCTCTGATATCGTGCCGGAGCAGACGTACCGTGGGAAACCTGAAAACTGCCTGATCGCCATCGATATGGCAAACCGTCTCGGCCTCTCCCCTCTCACGGTTATGCAGAATCTGTACATTGTGAAGGGCAAGCCCGGCTGGTCCGGCCAGTTTTGTATCGCCGCCATCAATAGCAGCGGCCGATTCTCTCCTTTGGAGTTCGTCACCTCTGAGGATGGCTCCTGCTACGCCAAGGCCACGAACCTGCAGACCGGCCGCGTCTGCTGCGGTACGGTGGTCACCTGGGACATGGTCAAGGCGGAGGGCTGGCTTTCCAAGAACGGCTCCAAGTGGGCGACGATGCCAGCGCAGATGTTCATGTACCGTGCTGCTGCCTTCTTTGCCAGGGTCTATTGCCCGGAAGTCCTCTTCGGCCTCCAGACCGCGGACGAGATCCGCGACACCAACGGCTACGAGGACGAGGCGCCGAAAAAGGTCACAGTCATTTCCCTGGAAGATGCTTAACCCCTTCAACATCGAGGTGCCGGAGGGGCTGGATCTCTCGCAGACCCGGCCCCGGTCCGCCGCCGATCGGATCAACGAGCAGCCCGGAAAGCTCAATGAGCTGGACGGGATCGATTGCCCGAAGTGCCTGAACCGCGGTTACATAGCGGTAGATCTCACGGACGGCTCCTTTACGATCCGGGACTGTGAGTGCAAGCAGCAGCGCCGGACTCTACGGAAGCTCAAAGAGTCAGGGCTTTCCGATCTGATCAAGATCTACAACTTCCGGAACTTCCAGACTCCCGACGCCTGGACGGGCCAGCTCAAGGAAGCCGCAGGCCAGTATCTCAAGAGCGCCGGAGCTCCCTGGTTTGTCGTCTGCGGATCTCCCGGCACCGGGAAGACTCACATCTGCACAGCGATCTGCAGGCGGCTGATCCAGAACGGGGCAGCTGTCCGGTACATGCTCTGGAAGGAGGAGGCGCCGGCCATGAAAGCCGTTGCCAATGATCCGGCCTATGCTGCCCGCTTCCGGGAGCTGGCCGACGCCGACGTCCTTTACATCGACGACATGTTTAAGGGCAAGGTCACAGACGGTGACATGAACCTGGCCTTTGCACTGATCAACGCCAGGTACAACGCCCGCTCACGACGCACCATCATCTCCTCGGAGCTGAGCCTTGCGGAGATCTCCCGTCTGGATCCCGCCATACACAGCCGGATCTATGAACGCGCCCGGGGATTCATCTTGAAAGCTCCCCACGACGCAAAAAACTGGAGAACAGAAAAGGAGGAAACAAATGCCTGACTATCCCCTGTATATGCAGGCGGCGGGAATCTCCCGCCGCGACACCATCAACGAGCTGAAAAAGCAGTTCCCAAACTTTGAGAAATCCAGTCTCGCCATGGTGTGCAATCCCGATAACTACGGCGTGCAGCTGACGCCGGACGCAGAGAAGCGCCTGGTCGCAGCCTTCGGGTATTACGCCGGCCTCGCTCACCGGCCGCGGAAAAAGGACACCCGGAAAAAAGCGAACCGCCTGTATGTCCGCTTGGACGATGCCATGTTTGACAGGCTCAAGCAGCTGTTTGCCCGCACGGCCTACAGCTCCATGCAGGATCTGATCGAGGCATCCCTGGCCGATTTCATCGACCGGCACGGAGGTGTTGACTGATGGTCTACATCGGTATTGATCCGGGTAAGCACGGCGGGCTCGCGGTGATCTACTCAGACGGCAGCGTCAGCGTCATGCCTCTCAAAGAGGAGACCTTGATCACCGTTCTGCGCACCCTCCCCGGGATCCCCGCCCGCTGCTGTCTGGAAAAGGTCGGCGCCATGCCCGGCCAGGGTCTGGCTTCCACCTTCAACTTCGGCGTGGGCTTCGGCTATATCAAGGGTGTCCTGGAGTGCAACCACATCTCTTACCAGGAGATCGCCCCGCAGCGCTGGAAGAAGGAGTTCGGTTTGAACTCCGACAAGAAGCGTTCCATTGAGGTCTGCCGCCAGCTCTTCCCGGATGTTTCCCTTCGCGCGTCCGCCCTGTCCAGGACGGATAACGACGGCATGGCCGAGGCCCTTTTGATGGCGGAATACGCCCGGAGGTGCCTATGAAGAAGAAAGACGAAACTGAGCATGTCGACGCCGTCTTTGAGGACTACACCGGCAAGAAGCGCTTCACGGTAGAGCATGCAGCCCACCCACCCATGACGGTGGCTGCCCCCGATGAAAACTCCGCAATGGTTGCCGCGGCGGAACATGCCGGCCTCCGCTGGCAGAGCTATTCGTATTATGCCTTCGCCCGCGTCTGGGCGCTGAATTAAGGTAAGATCTATGAAGGCCATATTCAAATACCCTGGCTCGAAGTGGTCAATCGCACAGTGGATCATCGGCCACATGCCCAGGCATCATAGCTATCTTGAGCCGTTTTTCGGGTCCGGCGGAGCGCTGTTCTCAAAGCCCAGAAGCAACATAGAGACCGTAAACGATTTGGACGGTGGTGTAGTTAACCTGTTTGATTGGATCCGGCGAGATCCA
>CAMOGO010000306.1 GCA_946614075.1 uncultured Lachnospiraceae bacterium
AGCTTATCTGGCCTGCAGTTCTCTACAACCAGGGAATTGACGATACGGGCCTGCGCATGGGCGGAGCCTGGGTCGGCTATAAAATGCGGACAGTGGTTGACCCTCACCCGGCAGTCAAGGCAAAAGCCTACAAGCTGGTCTATGTGGACGGGCAGCTGCAGTCAAAGGATCTTTTGAACAGCGATGTGTATGATCCGATGAGCGGCGTCCTGTATCATACCTCGGACTGCAAGGTGGAGACGTATGTGGAGCCGGCAAGCGGACCGAACATTGTCTACCCGAATCTGGGATGGGACGTACACCCGATCGTGAAGACGCTTGACGGAGCCGACTGGCCGTACTATCCGCAATAAATGGCGGCTGAACTTATACAGGAACAGTTTTTTGAGGAAAGGAATGTGGCTGTTGCCACGCGGAAATATATGAGACGTATTTTGGGACTGGCAGCGGCAGGTCTGTGCGCACTTACGTTAGGCTCGTGGGCTCAGCCTGTCAGCGCAAAGGCAGTTTCTCCGGTGAATATTGAGGCGAAGGAGTACGATCTGACCCTGAATCAAACGCGGCAGGGCGTTTTTCCCAGGGGAGTGAGCTACGAAGGCATCAGCCTGGAAGGCATGACAGTAGCCGATGCGAAGGCGCAGATTGCCGAATACGCCGCCGAGAGAGCCGGCCGCTATATCCGCCTGGTATTCGGGGAAAACAGCTTTTATGAGTATAATGCTTCCAGCTTCGGCATTGGCTGGACGAACCCCGAGGTCTGCGACCAGCTGGACGCACAGACCATGAGCGGAAATTTTATTGAGCAGTATAAAAAGCAGAAGGACCTTGACGAAAACCCTGTAGACCTGGATCTGCAGTTTTCGCTTGATACCGGATTGCTGAGAACGACTCTGGAGGAGTACGTCCAGGCGTTCACCGCTGAACCGAGGAACGCAACCATCCACCGCGGGGAGGGCGGAGCTTTTGTGGTCGAAGAGTCCGTTACCGGAAGATCTTATGACACAGAAGCGATCTACAATGACCTTGTGGCGAAGCTGACGGATTTCTCCACGGCGGAGAGCCTGATCTATGAGGTCCCCTGCACGGTTACGCCGGCGCAGTACGACAGCTCCTATTTCCAGTTTTCCAGCACGCCGCTGGGCAGCTACACAACAAGCGACTTAGGGGATGACAACCGCAGGACAAACATCATCATCTCCGCGAATAACATGAACGGCCATGTGTTTTACCCGGGAGAGCAGATTTCGACCCTGGCCCTGTATGACGATATTATCGAGGAAAACGGTTATCAGCTGGCCGGGGCTTACGAGGAGGGCCGCCAGATCGAGAGCATCGGAGGCGGTATCTGCCAGACTACGACAACACTGTACAATGCGGTGCTGAGGGCCGAGCTTCAGGTCGATTCACGCAGAGGCCATTCCATGGTTGTCACCTATGTGCCGCCGGCGATGGATGCCACGGTGTACTACCGCGATCACCTGGATTTCCTGTTTACCAACAACACCGGCTATCCGATTTATATTGAGTCCTGGGTGGACGGAGACAATGTGAGCGTGAATATCTGGGGTGTGGAGACGAGAAGCCCCTCGCGCAGGATCGCCTTTGATTCCCAGGTGCGTTCGATTCAGTGGCCCGAGCCGCTGTTCGTCCAGAACATTGATGACGTCAATAATATCGTCGGTTCAGCTGAAGCGGCAGATAAAAGCTATGTCGAGGTTCTTCCTCATCCGCTGCTTCGGGCTACCTCCTATAAGATTGTGTACGAGAACGATGTTGAGGTCTCCCGTGAGGTGCTGAATGATAATACCTACAAGGCAATGAGCGGGATCCTTTACCATGCTTCGGACTGCCGCGTTAACGATTCTGTCGGAGGAAGCGATAAGCCTGATGCGGTTTATGCCAACTTTGGGTGGGATGTGTATGTGCCTGTGGTGACCCTGGCCGGAGGTGACTGGCCGAGCCCCGCATCGATCCGGAATTCGATCGAGGTGGCGTCCCGCGAGGCAGAGTCGAGGTCGCTGGAGGAAGCCTCCAGGCAGGCAGAGGAAGCCTGGCTCCAGCAGCAGGCAGCTCAGCAGGCCGAATGGGAGGCACAGCAGCCTGCCCCGGATCCGGCCGAGCAGCCTGCCCCGTAAATCTTTTCCCATCGGCTGCGACGGGACTGGCGCCGCCTTCGGCAGCGCCGCAGAAAACGGATACGATTATTTTTATGTATGAACAACAATGCCGCAACTCTCCGCTATCCGGGGAGTTGCGGCAGGTGTGCGCTAAGGACGGAGGAAGTCATGTCAGACAACTGCCTGAAAAGGTTTGAAAAGACAGACATTTATCGAGTAGAGGGGAGAACATCTGCGGATAGAAGAGGAGTGAAGAAGGCGCTGCGCCTCCTGGCCTTTTTGTCTGCAGGTGTATTTTTGTTTTTTGGCCGGACAGCGGGCAAAGATGTCCTGGCGGAGGAGCTTCAGAAGGAGCCTGAAGCAAAAGAAGCTCCGGAGCTGTCTTTCCCCGGATCCCTTCCGGATGCGGAGAGCATCCTGCAGGAGAAGAATGCCGGCCTGGTTCCCGAGGGGCTCAGCGTCGACGGAATCTCCCTTGCCGGCATGACGGCCGAGGAGGCCAGACGCTTTGTGATCGACCGGGGAAGAAGCGGAGAAAAAAGGTCGCTTTCCTTTGTCTTTCCCGGGGACACTGTCCCCTGCGATCCGGCAATCGTTTCGCTTGGCTGGACAGACCCTCACGCGTTTGACTCGTTTTATCACAGGCTTCAGGGAGGTGCCGCGGAGTGGCTTTCCCTGAAGAATGAGCTGGAGGCTTCTCCCGTCGATATAAAGATCAGCTACGGAATGAACACGGAAGCCATGGCCGATGCCTTCAACGCGGCGCTTGCCTCGC
>CAMOGO010000307.1 GCA_946614075.1 uncultured Lachnospiraceae bacterium
CATCGATGAGCTTGCGGCAATAATCCAGAAGATCCTCGCCAGGCATCTCCTCATACTCCTCGCCGGCATGCAGGAAGCAGATGGATAGATCCACGTCTGCTTCCTGTGCTGACAGATCGTCGGTCAGCTTCTCCGGCTGATCCGTGAACACATCGATCCGCCAGGCCTCATCCTCCGGCAAGGGTCTTCCATTCAGCCCGTAGGTACTGTCAAACAGGGCTATCCGGATCCCGCCTGCCTCGGCCACCTCGGCCTGATCCGCATCCTCCTCTGTCGCGTGAAGGCCCAAAAGATGAACCTCCGGATATTGCTCCCAGAAGGCTATCGTATCCCGGATGCCCTTTGTCCCCTTGTCGTTGGCATGGTTTGATGCGGCTGCCACGATGTCAAAGCCTGCGTCCGCGAGCGCCTCACCCATGGTCATTGGCGTCCCGAACACCGGGAAATCGCTGCGTCCTGCCGGATCCGCGACGAAGATTGTCTCCTGATGAACAGCCGCCAGGTCGTAAGACCGGATCCTCGCTGCCACCTGCTCATAGACCGGATGGAAATCAAAGCTCCTTTCCTCCGGAACATAAGCGGCCTCGTAGATCCCCTGATGGGCAATGTTGTCGCCGACATCCAGGAAGGACACCGTCTGCGGCTCTTCCTCGATGGATACCAGGGACAGCCCCCAGTAGCTCCAGGTCCAGACGTTCTCCTCTCCCTCCGGGGTCCGGAAATGGATCCGGCCGTCCTCATCCCGGAACATGTACTGCGCCTCAAAGCCGAGAGCCGAGGACATCCAGCGCTGCTTCAGGCCTTCGTCCGTCCAGGAAAGAATGAAAACATGCTCTGACCAGGTCTTTTCATCCTCCTTCAGCCATTCCTCGTCGATCCAGTAAGGATGATAGGGGCCGAAGCTTCCCTTTTTCCAGGTCAGGAGGATCATCTCCTCACAGCCATCCTGGTCCAGGTCGGAGGCCAGGCAGGACGTCACGATCCATTCGGCGGGACTCTCATAGCGCAGGACGGGACTCGCATCCGATCCCATCGAGTAGATCCTCAACTCTCCACCTATCAGGGCAGCATCTTCATACGAGCCGTCACGCTCAAAATCGAGAATTATCTCCTGATTCTGAAACCAGACCCAGTCGGGAAGCTCCTCACAAGAAGACCCGGAACTTTCCTCGCAAACCAGACCGGAACCCTCCTCGCAAGAAGGCCCGGTACTCTCCTCTGCCCTTGCTGAATTTACCGAAAATCCCGTGGCCAGAAGCCCGGTAAACACGACAAGAAGGCTCTTAAAAAGAGCCCTCCTGCCTGCTAAGAAGATATTCCTTTTCTCAGACGAATCCCTGCGGATCATCCCGCAGTCTCCGTTTTTATCTCCATGCATTAAACGCATAATCACTGATCCAGTCCTCAGTCTCGAGCTGCGGCTCCTTGTACTGGCCGTCCTCACCGATCTCGATGCCCATCATGATGCGCCATGCGCTGTCGGTCAGGCGCTGCTCCACCGGCATGGTGAACTGGTAGAAGGTGTAGACCGTACCGGTCGTCAGGTGCAGCTCTCCCTCGATCGGGACAACCACGTAGATCGTAGCAACCTCACCGGTGCCGATTTCCAGACACTGTCCATTCGGATCCGTCGCAATATCCGTCACGATTGCGGCCGGGAATTCCTTGCTGGTGATGTATTCGGAGGTTGCCTCATCCCGGTAGACTCTCTGCCAGAAATGCTCGATCTGGCCGCCATAGCCGCGGATCAGATCGTACTCCTCGTCTGTCAGGGTCTCTTCGACGAGCTCCTTGCGGGAGATCGTCTCCAGCTGAAGAGCAAGGCCCTTTAAAATCTCCAGATTCTGTGCATCCTCCTCATCCAGAACGCCGGCCTCTGCCAGATCGGCGGAAGTCTGCGCGGAGAGGGCAGCCAGACGGCGGTAAAGGATCGGTTCCGGCTCGACATAGCCTCTGTCGTCACGCTCCGGAAGATCGCCTCCGCCCATCTCGACCATGATCTGCTTGGAATACAGGACGGTATCATGCTTCAGCTCGGTATAGCTTCCCAGGAACGTGTTCAGGTTTTTCTTTACCCAGGCTTCCGTCTGCATGAACATCGGATAGCCCTCTCCCCTGATGGCAAGCGCCGGACTCAGGGTATACAGCCACTCGCTGTAAAGGCTGGCCGTCCAGAACTCCTCCGGCTGCGAAGCCAGCGAAAGCCGGATCTTGGTCATGTT
Organism: uncultured Lachnospiraceae bacterium; assembly: GCA_946614075.1. The sequence continues at coordinate 2,223 of CAMOGO010000307.1, forward strand.
GTCAAGGTAGCCGGCGTATGCGGTCTCACCCTTAGCCTCCAGGATCGCCAGAGCGGCATCCGATCCAAGCGCTGCCGGGATGTCCAGGGCATTCGGCATCATCCGGTTCTCCCCGTTTTCATTCTGGCCGACCTTGTTGTAAACCAGCATCTGGAAGGCAGCGGCATCCAAAGACGCTCTCTGCCCCATAAAACGGAAGCTTAAGTTGGCAGCGACATGATCCACATCCATACCCTCGTCCATGACAGGCACGGAATTGATCGTCGGCGCCGGGAGCTGGGCAGTCAGCTCGTGGAACTTCTTCCACTCGGCGTCTTTTCCGACAAGGTCAGCCACCGTCACATTCTCACCATAAGCCTCGTCGATCAGCGGACGGTAGTCATAATAGCCATTGTCATCGCTGGAACCTGCGAAGAAGGAGGTGATCGTGTAAATCTCATCCCAAAGCGCCAGGGACTCTTCCTTCATCGCCAGCGTGATCAGAAGGCCGCTGCGGTCCAGATCCTCATTTTTCTGTGTAAAGCTGATGCGTCCGTACCACATCATAGCCCGGAAGTAGCTCTCCATCGCCGCATCGCCGGCATAGTAGCCGCGCGGGATGTACTGCGTATAATCCTCCATCTGCTCCGGGGTCAGCGCACACTCTGTGATCTCGCTCGCCGCCAT
>CAMOGO010000308.1 GCA_946614075.1 uncultured Lachnospiraceae bacterium
CCGACTTAAAGCCGGACGGCTCCTTTGACTGGGAGGCGATCCGCGCCGCCATCGGTCCAAATACAAAGCTGGCTACGATCCAGCGTTCCAAGGGCTACGATTCCCGGCCGACCCTGTCGGTCGAGCGGATCGGAGAGCTCATTCATTTCCTGAAGAGCATCAAGTCCGACATCATCTGCATGGTAGACAACTGCTACGGTGAATTCGTCGAGAAGATCGAGCCGAGCGACGTCGGCGCGGACATGACGGTCGGATCCCTGATCAAAAATCCGGGCGGCGGCCTGGCTCCCTGCGGCGGCTATATCGCCGGACGCAAGGACTGCGTCGAAAGAGCTGCCTGCCGGCTGACCTCGCCGGGTCTTGGCAAGGAGGTCGGTGCCAGCCTGGGCCTGAACACCCAGCTGTATCAGGGCTTTTTCCTGGCTCCGACGGTAACGGCAGGAGCGTTAAAGGGTGCGATTTTCGCCGCCAATATGTACGAGCGTCTGGGCTTCCCGGTCCATCCGAACGGATCGGAGCCGCGTTTTGATATCATCCAGTCTGTGGAGTGCGGCAGCCCCGAGAAGCTGATCGCTTTCTGCGGTGGCATCCAGGCAGCGGCTCCCGTTGACAGCTATGTCGTGCCCGAGCCTTGGGACATGCCCGGTTATGATGACAAGGTCATCATGGCAGCGGGTGCCTTTGTCCAGGGTTCCTCCATCGAGCTTTCTGCCGACGGACCTTTAAAACCGCCTTACCGAGTCTATTTCCAGGGGGGACTGACCTGGTATCATGCCAAGTACGGTATCATGATGTCTGTTCAGAAAATGGTGGAAAAAGGACTCATTTGTGATATACTTAAGTCTACAGGACAGTTAGAGGGGGAGAAATAATGGGATACAAAAGCGGATGGACCTGCACACTTCTGGTAATGGCCGGAATCGTCCTCGGAGGACTGATCGGAACTCTTTGCTCCGGTGTTCCGGCGCTTAGCTGGCTGAATTACGGCCAGAGCTTCGGGCTTGCCAACCCGCTGGTGCTCGACCTGGGCATCCTGGTCCTGACCTTTGGTTTTACGCTGAAGATCACCGTAGCGGGAATCATCGGCATCCTGATCGCGATCCTGATTTACCGCCTCCTGTAAAAAGAGGCCTTCTGATATTCACAAGCGGCCTTCCTGTCCATAAAAGAACGCGTCCTTTTTGTACCTGGAGAGTAGAAAGAGGAACGTATGAAGAACATGAAAGAAATGCCGGAAAGCGAGCGCCCATACGAGAAGTGTATGGCATTCGGCCCCAGGGAGCTCTCCAATGCAGAGCTGATCGCCATCATCCTGCGTTCGGGGACCCCGGACCGGAACGTGATCGAGCTTTCCCAGGAGGTCCTGTCCGTTTCCTCCCTTCACGGAGGATTGACCGGACTCTATCACACGACGCCGGCAGAGCTGTCGCAGATCCGGGGCATCGGCCAGGTAAAGGCGGTGCAGCTGGTCTGTATCGCGGAGCTGGCACGCCGCATGGCAAGGGAGAGCATCCCGGAGAAGTCCTGCCTGAATGGCCCGGAGCAGATCGCGGCCCGCTACATGGAGGAGCTGCGGCATGAAGAGCAGGAGATCATGATCCTCATGATGCTCGACACCCGCTACCGGTTCCTGGCCGACCGGATCCTGTTCCGCGGCACGGTAAACCATTCCATCGCTTCCCCCAGGGAGATCTTTGTGGAGGCACTCCGGCACAAAGCCGTGCACATTGTCCTCCTTCACAATCACCCCAGCGGAGACATTTCGCCCAGTGAGGATGATTTGCTGTTCACCTCCCGGATCATCGAAGCCGGCGAGCTGGTCGGGATCCCGCTGGCGGATCACATTATCATCGGTAATAACACCTACTACAGTATGAAGGAACGAGGAATCATACATGAACAATAAACCGAAGGGAAAGTTCCCGCTGCGTTACCTTCTGTTCGTGCTAACCTTTATCTGTATGGCCCTCCTCACGGTCACATTTCTCTATGGAAATGTCTATCAGACCGTCAAGGACCATGTAGATTCTTTTCTGATGCCTGTCCAGATCGGACTGAACCGGATCGGCGGAACTCTGTCAGACAAATCCGAGGAGTACCGGACGCTCTCCGAGGCACAGGAGGAGAATGAGCGCCTGAAGGAGAGGATCGCAGAGCTTGAGGAGCAGAACCTTTCCCTTTACCAGCAGACCTACGAGCTCACGGAGCTGCGGTCCTTACTGGGTCTTAAAGGGCAGTATGAAAACTACGATATGATCGGTGCCTCCGTCATCCAGAAGGAGACCGGAAACTGGTTCCACGAGTTTGTCATCGACAAAGGCTCGGAGGATGGCGTTTTCCTGAATGCGAACGTCATCGCAAACGGAGCTCTTATCGGGCGGGTTACCTATGTCGGAAAAAACTATTCGCGTGTGATTTCCCTCATCAGCGATGAGAGCAATATCGGCGCCATGTCCCTGGAGACAAAGGATTTCTGCATTGTCGCGGGAAGCCTTGAGGAATACCAGAACGGACGTCTTCGCTTTGGCTACGCGGACAAGGACTCCACTCTGGGTGTCGGAAACCTCCTGGTGACCTCAAACCTGAGTGAGATCTACCTGCCGGGCATCGCCATCGGCTATGTTGAGAGTGTCGGCATGGACGCGAGCAACCTGAGCCGGTCCGGCTATGTCGTTCCGATCGCGGATTTCAACAACATCCAGAAGGTCCTGGTAATCACGACCGAGAAAATCGACGGCCTGCAGTACGAGGAGTACACAAGCTCCACGCAAGCAGAGACCGCGGAAGCCGGCACGGAGGCAGCTGGAGAAGCAGGAGAGACCGGTGGGGAGACCGCAGCCGAGACGACTGCCGCTGCCGAGGCGCCTGCCGCATAAAAGAA
>CAMOGO010000309.1 GCA_946614075.1 uncultured Lachnospiraceae bacterium
CAGACAGAGAACCGTCCCCCGTCTTGGTCCCTTGTCGTGCCATTGTCGCCTTGTTATATAGAAACTCTTTCCTATACTATATTATTATTATATATCAAATTATTCGCCTGGTTCTCCCCTCTCGCCGTTTGTATTTTCCCAAAACCGTCAATTTTCCCTCAATTTAACGGTCAGCGGCCCGTCTCCGAAATATTTTCTGTTTTTGTTAACTTTTCTGCAAGTTTTTCGTCTGATTGTATTTTTATTAATACTTGACAGTCTTTTTTTCGCGTGTTATTTTCATCCTCAAGTCAAAAACATTCAAAAAACGTTGTTTCCGGCAGTTATGGGGGATTGCCAGTATATCGCAGCGTAACAACATCAGGAGGGAAACAAATGTCATACGTATCGGAAGTCGTTGCAAGTGTAAAAGAAAGATATGCCAATGAGCCCGAGTTTTGCCAGGCTGTCGAGGAGGTTCTGTACTCCATCGAGCCTGTCGTGATAAAGAATGAGGCTGCTTACCGCAAGGCAGGCCTTTTAGAGCGTCTGGTCGAGCCGGAGCGTGCTATTCTGTTCAGCGTTCCGTGGATTGATGATAAGGGTGCTGTTCATGTAAACCGTGGCTACCGCTATCAGTTCAACAGTGCCATCGGCCCGTACAAGGGCGGCCTTCGTTTCCGCGATAATGTCTACCCGGGCATCATGAAGTTCCTGGGTTTTGAGCAGATTTTCAAGAATTCCCTGACCGGTCTGCCGATCGGTGGTGCCAAGGGTGGTTCCGATTTTGACCCGAAGGGCAAGTCCGATACCGAGGTTATGAATTTCTGCCAGAGCTATATGAGCGAGCTGTACCGCTACATCGGCGCTGACGTTGATGTCCCGGCCGGCGATATCGGTGTAGGCGGACGTGAGATCGGCTACCTTTATGGCCAGTACAAGCGTCTGACCGGCCTGTATGAGGGCGTTCTGACCGGCAAGGGTCTGACCTTCGGCGGTTCCCTGGCACGTAAAGAGGCTACCGGCTATGGCCTGGTCTATATCACGCAGGAAATGCTGCGGTCCAAGAAGAATACCATCGCCGGCAAGACCGTCTGTGTCTCCGGTTCCGGCAACGTTGCGATCTACGCCTGCGAGAAGGCTTCCCAGATGGGTGCCAAGGTTGTCACCATGAGCGACTCCAACGGCTTCATCTATGACCCGAACGGTATCCGTATCGATGTTGTCAAGGATATCAAGGAGGTTCGCCGCGGCCGTATCAAGGAGTATGCCGACCTCGTCCCGGGCTCTGTCTACTATGACGGTGAGCGTTGCTGGAAGATCCCTTGCGATGTCGCACTTCCGTGCGCAACCCAGAATGAGCTGGATCTCGAGGATGCCAAGACGCTGAAGGCAAATGGATGCATCGCGATCTGCGAGGGTGCCAACATGCCTACGACAGCAGACGCTACTACCTTTGTTCTGGAAAGCGGCATGTATTTCCTGCCCGGCAAGGCTTCCAACGCCGGCGGTGTTGCCACCTCCGCCCTGGAGATGTCCCAGAACAGCCAGCGTATGTCCTGGACCTTTGAGCAGGTCGATGCCAAGCTGCAGGAGATCATGGTCTCTATCTTCCACAAGATTGAGGATGCTGCACATCGTTACAACATGGATGGCAACTACGTAGCAGGCGCCAATATCGCCGGCTTCGAGAAGGTTGCAAACGCGATGCTTGCTCAGGGTATTGTATAAAACCCCCCCAAAAAAGGGGCTGTCGCACTAAGATCTGATGGAATAGACTTCGAAGACACTAAAAATCAGTGATCATATCGTAAGGTGGCCTTTGTGAGGAGGCCATAGAAATGCATTGCGAAGGTCAAATACGATAAAGGTCAAAATTCCGCTTGTCTGAGCGCCGTGTGGCGGGAAGGGCTTTAGCCCGACCCAGCCACCAAGCGAGTTTGGAATTTTGACCTTTGTTCATCGTATTTTACCGAGTAATAGCATTTCTGGCCGACGAAACGTGCCGCCGTCGATAGATCACTGATTTGCAGTACCTTCGAAGTCTATTCCTTCCTTTAATGCGACAGCCCCTTTTTTTACTCCGCCGGGGTGTCTACTCTTTTGGCGTGCACGACCACGCGGCCGTTTCCGACATTGGTGCAGGTGGAAAGGGTCAGGACATAGTCCTCTCCGCTTACGCTGACGCCTGTGTCGTAAATGGAATTGGCTTTCAGGGTCTGGACGAAGCTGTCAAAGGCTGCGCCTCGGGCGAAGCCTACCTGATAGCAGTCGCTGTAGGAGTCGGTGACCTGGACCGAGAAAATCTGGTACGTCAGGGTGCCGTCCTCGACATCGAGCGTGATCGTCGGATGCGCCTGGAAGAAGCTGATATCCTCATACTTCTTCAGATCGGCAAACATGGAGCCGTTGTTCATATTGTGGCCGTAGATGATCGTATGGATGTCATCCAGGTTGGGGTTGTTGTTCTCCTCGAGGAAGATGCTGCCAGCGCCATTGGCGGTTCCGGTGCTGGTGTGGGTCAGGTAGTACTCATTGTCCCCGCTGTACATGACCGGATAGTCGACGACGGTTTCCGGGATCGTGATCCATCCGACGATGCCGGGATAGATCAGCTCCAGGGAAGCAAACCACTCACGGTTTCTCTTCTGGTTGGGGAGCACCCTTACCTCGACCGCTACCGGATTTCCATCCGCATCGGTCTCGGTCACCGTCACACCCTCATTTCCTGCCGCATCGGCCTCAGAGGCTGCCTTATCCCTCAGGGCCTCTGCCTGGGCACGGACGGCGTCGTACTCTTCCTTGCCTGCCCGGTACTCCAGATAGATAGAGAGGAGCTGATACAGGGCAAAAAGGAAGATCGCGGCAAAGACCAGGATACCGATGATCA
>CAMOGO010000310.1 GCA_946614075.1 uncultured Lachnospiraceae bacterium
ACGACCGAGGAGACGACGACGGCAGAGGAGACCACGACGTCGGAGGAATCCGGCGAGGGCACGATGGAGGTCAGCACGGAGGAGACGGAGACAGCTCCTGCCCAGGCCCCGGAGGACAACGATGATCCGGATGAGCCGGCACGTCAGGAGTCCCGGGCTTCCGACGGCACCAGCGCAGACGGCTCCCAGTCAAACGACGAGGATGGGGACGGTACCAGCGGAATGGCACGTCTCGTGTCTATCCTGAAGCTGCTAGCCAAGATCCTGCTGGCACTGCTGGTGATCGCGGGACTCCTTGCGATCCTGCCTTTGCGGCGGAAGAACCTGGTGAAGAAGCGCGAGGACTCCTTCCACGATAAGGACCGGAACCGCGCAGCACTCCTGATGTACACCTACCTCCTGGATGGAAACAAAGCCCTCATGGAGGCAATGGATGAGGTGAAGGGGAAGGAGAAGGAGACGGATCCCGACTCGTCGAAAGCAAGAGCCGGAAAGACAGCCGGTACAGCCGGGCAGATGGCTGGCGGCAAGGGAAGTGCAGCCGGTATGGCCGGGCAGATGGCTGGCGGCAAGGGAAGTGCAGCCGGTACAGCCGGGCAGACGGCTGGCGGCAAGGGAAGTGCAGCCGGTATAGCCGGGCAGACGGCTGGCGGTGCCCAAAATGCCTCCGGAACAGCGGTGGACGCCGGTGATCTGCGAGCCTCGATGTTGATTGCGCAGAAGGCTCGCTTCGGCCCCGGCATGGTTTCCGAGGAACAATGTGATTTCCTGTATGCCCAGATCCGTAAGATGGAGAAGGCGGCAGAAAAGCAGCTGCCTAAGGTGAAGCTTCTCCAGCTGCAGTATCTGAAGGGAATGTTTTAAAGAACATACGCTATGTAATCATTCGGCGCGCCGGGGTAATTATCCCGGCGCGCCGTTGATGTCTTCCTGGCGTGTCTGCGAGAAGGCCGAACGACCATTGATTTGCGAGAGAGGCAAGAGATGATCGCTAGACATTTCATTTCGAGATTCAAACGGGGCGGGTCTGTTTCAGACTCGCCCCGTGGTTTCTCTTTAGGCTATTGATTTACAGTGCTGCGAGGATAGCTTCCTTCAGCTCATCGAAGGTCTCGTATGCCGGGAACTGCGGATAGTCGCGGCGGATCGCGTCAGTCGTGCGGAACAGGAAGCCCGCCTTGCTCGCCTGGATCATCTCAAGGTCATTGAAGCTGTCGCCAGCCGCGATGGTATCGAAGCCGATGGACTGCAGGGCCTTGACCGTGCTGAGCTTGGAGTGGGCGATACGCATCTTGAAGCCGGTGATCTCGCCATTCGGTGCTACCTCGAGGGTGTTGCAGTAGATCGACGGCCAGCCAAGCTTCCTCATCAGCGGGGTTGCAAACTGCTCAAAGGTATCACTCAGGATGACAACCTGCGTCTTCTCCCGAAGCTCGTCAAGGAACTCCTTCGCACCCGGAAGAGGGTCGATCTTGGCGATGGTCTCCTGGATTTCCTTCAGACCCAGACCATGCTCCTTCAGGATGCCGATACGCCAGTTCATCAGCTTATTGTAATCCGGCTCGTCGCGGGTCGTCCGCCGCAGCTCCGGAATGCCGCTTGCTTCCGAGAATGCGATCCAGATCTCCGGTACCAGTACACCTTCCATGTCCAGACATACGATATTCATAGTGATACCTCTCATTTCCTAAAACTGAAAAGACAGCCGTGATCCGGCCTTTTTCGATACATAAAGACAGCCGGTTTCCAGCATATATTCTGCGGAGATCTTCCATGCAAAAAGCGGCACGGATCATCCCAAGAACATGTCTATGGTAACACTTTCCCAAGGAAAAATCAACCGCGTACCGCGTACATTTGTACGTCCACAAAAGACGAATGAACTCCATCAGCTTTCAGCCCCTGCCTGGTTTGGTCGGCCAATCGTTATCAGGTTTCCACGTCTGCCTGGTTCGGTCGGCCAATCGCTATCAGGTTTCCACATCGGCCTGATCCGGGCAGGCGATCTCCATCAGGTCCTCGATGGTGTGGTGGAGGAACTGCGCCTGCGTGGTGTCTGCGGCACGATAATAGACCTCCTTGCCATGCCGGTTGCTGACGATCAGCCCGCTGTTTTTGAGCTGGCGCAGGTGGTGGGAGACGGCGGGGCTGCTCATGTCGACCAGTGCGGAAAGATTGGTCACACATTCCTCGCAGTGGCAGAGGATCCAGAAAATCCGGACCCGGCTGAAATCATCGAGCTGTTTGAAAATATCGGAAACAACCTGGAAATCCTCAGCCGATGGCAGATGTTCAAGGGCCGGATGGAATTCCTCACCGTGGTTGTGCGGGAGTACAGGATGCGGCATGGGTTTCACCTCCAAAATGATGCTCATGTTAATAGTACAATCATGTTAATGTTACAATCATGTTAATAGTACAAGCAGAAACGCTTTTTGGCAAGCTAACCACGTATCAGGATCCGCAAATCGGTTCCGCTTCGGTCGCGCCGGAAATTAATTTTTCCCGAAAAACCAAATAGGGTATTGACAGTCAGGACAAACAGGTCTATTCTGAAGTTACAATTAAACGATTACTTAATCGTTCAAGTGCTTATATGTACGTCCAGTATCGTTTGATAATGAGCCGAGAGGAGAATGGCGATGAAAAAGACTTACAAGATCGATGTCGATTGTGCGAATTGCGCAAACAAGATGGAGGTTGCGGCCAATGCGACCGAGGGCGTTGCGAAGGCAACGGTCAATTTCATGACTCTCAAGATGATCGTTGAGTTTGAGGAAGGTGCAGATCCGAAGGAGGTCATGCCGGTTGTCCTCAAGAATTGCAAGAAGGTCGAGGACGACTGCGAGATCTTTTTCTAACGAGGTC
>CAMOGO010000311.1 GCA_946614075.1 uncultured Lachnospiraceae bacterium
TGACTATGAAGCCCTTTGCGGCAGACGCTACCGGAGATTTTCCGGGCAGCGGGGGTATACCGCGAGGAGGGCCTTTATCTTCATGGATCAGGAGGGAAGAGAGCTTTTTACGATAACCGACCTGGGAAATCAGGGCTTGATTGAGATCACGATCGAGGGGAAAAGCACGGTATATCAGATCCAGCGCTGACGAGGGCTGAGTTTGCAAACCTCGTTTCCAACGGATAAAGGATAAACAAAGGATCAAGGAGGAGGAAAGAATGAGTATGAAGAGGCTTCGAAGATGGCTTGCGATGGTGCTTGTGCTGGCACTTTGCCTGTCGCTGACACCGATCTCGGCACGGGAAAATGATGAGACCGCCGCCTCAGGTACCGCAGAGACTGGGAATGGCGGTGCAGAAAACAGCAGTGCAGAAAACGACGGAGCACAAAACGTGGGTACCGTATCTGCGACGACCGGTGAGGCTTGGGCTGACAGTCTGTACGGCACATGGTCCGGAACCTATGCCGGGACGTTAAATGGCGAGCCTGTCGAAAGAACGCTCGTGCTGAATATCGACCTGGTCACCTTAAAGTCGGACGGAGGTGCTTCCTTTGAGGGTACTGCGACGCTCGACAACGGGACTAACGGACGATATCTCCTGGCAGGCGAGGCGTACCAGGAGGGCACTATCTCGTTTGAAGGAATTGAGTGGATCGAGCATCCCAATAATTTCAGCTTAGCGAATTTCTCAGGAGTATGGACGCCGGATGCCGGCACAATGTCAGGCTACGTAGGCTACGATTCCGAAAGGCCTTTTTCTCTCACAAAGACATCCAGTGACTACGAGAGCAGCCGGATCGATCTCGCGGAGGTTCCCAGAGAGTGGGACGGCGAGTACGACGGGCATTCCGGGGAGGTTGTGGTCCGGCGTCTGTATGAGTTCCATATCCAGTCGATGGATGCGGATGGATCGATCCGCGGTGTAGCGATTTTTGCCCCGTCGGATAAGGCAGAGGCTGTCTACGGCCGGAACGGAAGCTACTATTTCAGCGGAAAAATCAATGCTCGCACCGGCAGAATCACCATGCAGGGCTACGAATGGATCGAGTACCCTGTGGGAGGTTCGGAGGACAACTGGGAGTTCGTCTACCTGGATGGCGTCATCGCAAAGGAAGAAGGCGGCACCTTTATCCACGGCTTCACGGAAGACGGAATTTGGGAGATGGCAGCAATCGATTACTCTGCCATCAACATGACCTCCGGCTTCACCCTGGGCCGGGACAATAACAACTTCGTCCATACCGACAGCCGGAACTGGGATGGAGCGGGGTTTGTCGGAACGACGAACCTGATGCTGGATGATGCGTATTTCTCTGCTTTGACGATCGGCTCCAGCCAGGGCGAGATCAACATGCTGAAGAAGATAATGCGTAGAAGCTGGAATGGATCCTGCTACGGCATTGCCATGAGTATGGGGCTTTTGTATGAGGGCTACATCGGGCTTAGCGACCTGACAAGCCAGGATGCTTCCTCCTACTTTACGATGGTGTATCCTTCTGAGGACACGCAGCTTCACAATATGATCACCTATTTCCAGCTGTCTCAGTATAAGGAAGTGGGAGGCGTGGATGACGCAACGGTCTCCGCTTCCTACAATCATGGGTTCCTGACAGGCCTGAGCAATTGGCTCTACGGGTATGACAGCCTGCCGGTATTCCTGAAAAAACTGGTCGATGCGATCGAGAAGGATCACGTCATTATGCTTGGCTATTCCACGAGCCACGGCGGCCATGCGATCTTAGTGACTGGCCTGGATTACAACGAAAGCAGAAATCGGTACGAAATCCAGCTGTACGATGAAAACTCCGTAGACTCCTCGACGGATAGGGGTGAATTCATCACGATGAGTGTGGCGCAGGATTTCTCCACCTTCTCTTTTACCGATGCGAATGGCGGGCTGGTCTCGAACAAGACCTATAAATCCATCTATTTCCTCGATTGGGACAGCCTGGGGAGTGTGATTTCGCCGGTTTCCGGAGACTACACGGATCATACGAGGCTGATCTTCCCTTACGACAGTGCGTTCCGCGTGGAAAATGCCGATGGACAGTATCTGGAGTACGATGGGGAGGCTTTTTCCGGAGATCTTCCGATCTATGGGATCAGCTCGATGAATGATGATGCGGACTCGAGGATCGTCCTTACCACAGCCAATACTTCGGAGCTGAAGGTCACCGATATCGCAGGCGACCTTGACCTGGAGACATGCCAGAACGATACCTATACGGCGGTCAAAGGAACCTCGATCGACGGTGCTGTGCTGGGAATGGACGGCGGGGTGAGCCTGACCGGTGAAAATATGCAGTTTGAGGCTTATCTGACGACCGATGCGATTTCGGATACGGAGCTGGGCCTGACCTCGGTCTCCGCGAAAGCCGCCTCGGATGTATCCCTGACTACGGAAGGGTCGTCGGTCACGGTTGCGTCCGATGCCGAGGTGACGAATGTCACGACCGGTACCTACGCAGGAACCACGGCGACGGAGCGGTACTTTATTAACAACGAGAATACCTTCACGGTTGATGGAGAAGGTGCGGTTGACGGCGCGACGGAGGTTGCGGCGCCGGTCGAGCTCCTGACCGGAGAGGACTTTGCGGAGATCAGCCTGCCGCTCGGCACGACGATCCCGGTCGACCTGGATTTTGATGGCGAGATGGACAGCCTGACCTTTGATGTGCTCGAGTCCGGTGAGATCGGCTATGTCGCGGCTCTGGCAAACGGCGAAAGCTGGACGATGAGCGTTGTGGGAGATCGCTCGGCGGATACGGTTCCGATGGGACGCTTTGTGATTTTCCGAAATGGTGAGTACCTCTGTGCGGCAGCA
>CAMOGO010000312.1 GCA_946614075.1 uncultured Lachnospiraceae bacterium
CTGCGGGCCGCGGAGCATATCGCGATGGCGGATGCCTACCTGGAGCGGGAGGCGGACCGTCTGTACCAGCGGAGCGTCGAGTGGAGCGAGACTCCGGCGGCGGAGCCCATCGTCTGGCAGGAGATACGACAGGCGGGATTGCCGGAAACCGTCCGGAATTCGGCCTCTGTCCTGATCCGGGAGGAGGAGATCGCCGGCGCGGATCCTTTGCCGGTGGCATATCTTCTGAGGCGCGTACTGCGTGAGATGGGCCTTTTGCAGGATGTGGAGGAGGTACATCTGAATGCCCTTCTGGAGCTTTTTGCAAAGCCGGCCGGAAAGCGGCTGGATCTTCCCGGAGAGCGGCAGGCGCTGCGTACGAAGGAGGGCTTAAGGATCAGTCTTGAGCCGGAGGAAGAGGAAGAGCAGGAGACTCTGGAAGAGCAGGAGATCGTGCTGAATATACCGGGCGTGACGACTTTCCCGGGAGGGAGGATCGAGGCCAGCCTGGAGGAAAATCCGTTCCGTACGGAAAAAGTTCCGGATCATGTGTATACGAAATGGATTGACTATGATAAAATAGAACATTGTCTGGTGCTCCGCCACAGGCGGGAGGGCGATTATCTCGAGGCAGCGCCCGGCGTACGCAAGAAGCTTCGCCGGTATCTGATCGATGAAAAGGTGCCCACCGGACAGAGGGATCGTCTTCTGCTGATCGCCGATGGGGACCATATCGTATGGATCCCGGGCTACCGGCTTTCCGGCGGAGTGAGGATCGATGAGGATACCCGCCAGGTTCTTAAGATTTCGGCTTTCATTGCTGGTGGAGATGCACCAAACGAAGACTAATCGTTAGAAAACGAAGAAAGAATAATCTTTAGAAAACGGAGGATATCGATTTGAGCGAGAACATTCGTGTATTAGTGACGCAGGCGGACGTGGAAAGAAGGATCCGTGAGATTGGAGCCCAGGTTTCCCGCGACTATGAGGGCAGAGCGGTTCATCTCATCTGTGTCTTAAAGGGCGGAGTTTTCTTTACCTGCGAGTTGGCTAAGAACATTTCCGTTCCGGTCAGCCTGGACTTCATGTCCGTCAGCAGCTACGGCAGCGGCACCGATTCGAGCGGCGTTGTCCGTATCATCAAGGACCTGGATGAGCCCCTGGCAGGAAAGGATGTCCTGATTGTGGAGGATATCATCGATTCCGGAAGGACTCTGTCCTATCTGATCGAGATCCTGAAGCAGAGAAATCCCGCCAGCATCAAGATCTGCACCCTTCTTGACAAGCCGGCGCGCCGCGTCAAAAAGCAGGTCGTGGTAGATTATACCTGCTTTACGATCCCGGATGAGTTTGTCGTAGGCTATGGCCTCGACTATGATCAGAGATACCGTAACCTTCCGTATATCGGAGTGGTCGAGTTCTCAAAAGACTGACAGGCTCTAAGGGCCTTTCGCAGTCCATCAGGAGGAAGTATTTTTGGAACATAATTATCAGAGAAACCGGTTTGCGATCATGTCGCTGGTGCTCATCATGCTGATCCTCTTTGCCTGGATGAGCAGGCAGTCAGCACAGGTACCGACTTGTTCCTACCAGAAGTTCATGACGCATCTTGCCAATGACAATGTAAGCTACGCAAAAATCATACAGAATAAAGAGGTACCGACCGGAAGCGTCACCCTTACATTAAAGGATGGGACATCTCTTTCGATGAATGTATCCAATGTGGATGAGCTTCAGGTGACTCTGTCAGAGCACGGTGTAGACTATGAGCTTGCTCCTGTGGCTTCTACGGACATCTTTTTCAGCATCATCCTGCCGATCCTGATCGGCATTGCGATGCTGGTCATGCTGATGGTGTTCATGGTAAACCGGGCGGCCGGAGGCGGTAACAACCGGATGATGGATTTCGGCAAAAGCCGGGCCCGGATGGTGCGTACCAGTAAGGTAAGCTTCGACGATGTCGCAGGTATGAAGGAGGAAAAGGAGGATCTCGCGGAGATCGTCGATTTCCTGAAGTCCCCTCAGAAATACCTGGAGGTCGGAGCCCGCATTCCGAAGGGCGTCCTTCTGGTGGGCCCTCCCGGAACCGGTAAGACCCTCCTGGCGAAGGCTGTCGCCGGAGAGGCAGGCGTCCCGTTTTTCTCGATTTCCGGTTCGGATTTCGTCGAGATGTTCGTCGGCGTCGGCGCATCCCGTGTCCGTGATCTGTTTGAGGATGCCAAGGCGAATGCGCCTTGTATCGTGTTTATCGATGAGATCGACGCGGTCGGCCGCCGCAGAGGCACCGGCATGGGCGGCGGACACGATGAGAGAGAGCAGACTCTGAACCAGCTTCTGGTCGAGATGGATGGTTTCTCCGTCAACCAGGGGATTATCGTCATGGCTGCGACAAACCGTGTTGACATTCTCGATCCTGCGATCATGCGGCCGGGCCGTTTTGACCGGAAGATCGGCGTCAGCGTACCGGATGTCAGGGGCCGCGAGGAGATCCTGAAGGTACATGCCAAGGACAAGCCGCTTGGCGATGATGTAGACCTCGAGCGGGTTGCCAGGACGACGGCCGGTTTTACCGGAGCGGACCTGGAGAACCTGATGAATGAAGCGGCGATCAACGCCGCCAAGGATAATCGGAGCTTCCTGCGCCAGAGTGATATCGACCGGGCCTTCATCAAGGTGGGTATCGGCGCAGAGAAGAAAAGCAAGATCATTTCCGACAAGGATAAGCGGATCACGGCCTACCACGAATCCGGGCATGCAATCCTGTTCCATGTGCTGCCGGATGTCGGACCGGTCCATACGGTTTCCATCATCCCGACCGGAACGGGCGCAGCAGGTTACACCATGCCGCTCCCGGAGAAGGACGAGATGTTCAATACCCGCGGCCGGA
>CAMOGO010000313.1 GCA_946614075.1 uncultured Lachnospiraceae bacterium
CCCCTTGTCTCATTGTCATCTCATGGCTCGCGCTTAATTAGTATGATATCACTGGTTTTTGTGCTGCAAGCCATCGAGCCAGCCATTTACTTGTGCTGCACGTCATCGGGCCAGCCATTTACGCATCCTCACTCTGCTTTCACGAAAGTTGGCAGCTTAAGGTAGTGCTCGATGAATTTATCGGCTTCGCTGGGCCAGGGTGTGACGTACTGGTTGTCCAGCCGCTTCGTCGAGTTGGTGGCGCGGGTCGAAAGGCTCATCCCGTGAACTCCGTAAGGATAAATGTGGAGCTCGTAAGGCACATCGGCCTTGGTCAGGGCCTCGGCAAGCCAAAGCGAATTCCAGATCGGGACCGACTGGTCGTCGCGGGTATGCCAGATAAAGGTCGGCGGCACGGCGTCGTTCACCAGATTCTCGACCGATGTGGCATGGCGCATCATCGGAGAATCCAGATCGCCCAGAAGATTCACCGTAGATCCCTCGTGGGAGAATTTCTCCATCGTGATGACCGGGTAGCCTAAGACAAGCAGGTTCGGACGCAGCAGCTCACTGGCATTCTTTGCCGCTACGCTGCCTTCCGCAGGCAAGCAGCCCGCTGCCTCCGCCAGCTCCGGCTCCCGCCAGCAGCAGCTGTACTGAGCTGCCAGATGGCCGCCCGCCGAAAATCCTACCAGTATGATCCGGTCCGGATCCACACAGAACTCCTTCGCATGGGTCCGTACATAAGCCACCGTGCGGGCCAGCTCATGAAGTGCCGTCGGATAGATTCCCAGATCACAGCTGTAGCGCAGGGAAAAGGCGTGGAAGCCCTGCGACAGGAAGTGCATGGCCACCGGCTCAGACTCGCGGTCGCTCGTGTGGGAATAGGCCCCGCCCGGGCAGATAATCACCGCAGGTCTCTCCTGCCAGAGGAACTGGTCCGTAACATCCTGCAGATAGCACTCGAGCCTCCCCGGCTCAACATCTGCTCTGCCGGACTCAATCATTTTCACTTCATAACGCATAGCTTCTCTCCTTTCGCAAGGCAATGGCGGTTCTCAGTCTTGGTCATATTCCAACTGCTTCTAACAAAGTATCATAGAGACAGTATTTTAGCAAGGGTGACAATGGGGACGGTGACAGCGGGGACGGTTCTCAGTGTCACCTGGAGAACCGTCCACTGTCACAACCGCTCTCACACTCCCGGTCTTCCTGATTTACGCTCTTGCGGCTGCGTGTCTTAGCACGAAGGCTCTCTTCTGCTCTTCTTTCTGGCGGATGAGGAGTCTCAGCTTGGCGACGCAGTGATAAAACGCTGGGATCAGGAAGGCATCGGCGGCCAGCCAGGCGATCGGAGAGGCAAAGCACGCGGCGGTGTAGCCAAAGAGCGGCACCATGGCAAAGCCGATGAAAGTACGGGCGATCATCTCGCAGACGCCTGCCAGGACAGCGAAGCCGGAAAAGCCCATGCCCTGGATCGAGAACCGCCATACGTTGACAAAGCAAAGCGGGATGTAAAACATCGAGTTGCAGACCAGGAAGGTGTGCGCTCCCTTGATCACTTCCGCCTCGGCGGCGTCAACAAACAGCAGCGGCAGCACATCTCCGAAGAAATACAGGGCGGCGAAGGATCCGACGGCATAAACACAGCCGATCAGCGTGGCGGCGCGAACGCCGTCCACCAGGTGATCCATCTTGCCGGCGCCGGCATTCTGTCCGCAGTAGGTCGCCATGGTTCCGCCCAGAGCGTCAAACACACAGCAGAAAAACATACCGATCCTCTGACCGGTCGTCATAGCGGCAACCGCCGTCGAGCCGAGCGAATTGACCGCGGACTGCAGAATGACCGAGCCGATCGCGGTGATCGAGTACTGCAGGCCCATCGGGATAGCCATCTTGCAAAGGATCACGAGCTTATCCTTCTCCGGCTTCATCTCGCCCTTTTCAAAAGCGAGGATCGGGAAATTCTTCTTCATATAGAAGAAGCACAGTGCGCCGGAAACGGCCTGCGAAACCACGGTCGCGATGGCCGGCCCCTCGACACCGCATCCAAAGACGCGGATCGACAGGAAGTCCAGTACGATATTAATCAGTGACGCCAGGATCAGGAAAAGGACAGGCGTCCGGGAATCTCCGATCGCCCGGCTGACGCTCGCTGTCGTATTGTACAGGAAGGTTGTCGGGATGCCCAGGAAAATGATCAGGATATAAAGGCTGGCATCCTCAAGGATATCCGCCGGTGTCTGCATCATCACCAGGATCGGGCGGGTGAGCAGGCTGACCGCAACCGTCAGCACAGCGGCAAAAATGACGCTCAGCCAGATCAGGCCGGCGACGAAGTGCCTCATATTTTTATAATCCTTCGCGCCAAACTGCTGCGACACTGGGATCGCGAAGCCGCTGCAGACTCCGATGACAAAGCCGTTGATCATGAAGTTGATCGCTCCGGTCGAGCCGACCGCCGCCAGGGCATTTACTCCCAGATAACGCCCGACGATCATCGTATCGACCATGCTGTAAAACTGCTGAAACAAAGTTCCAAGTAACATCGGGATGACAAATCCCACAATAAGCCGGAACGGATTACCGACTGTCATATCGCGCATCGGCGATTGAGCTCTTGTCATAAAAAACGTTTTCCTCCATTCATTACACTGGGCCTCTTCAGGCCCCGATACACACGAGAAAGTAAAAACGGAGTTTTCACTCTCTTCAAGGGAGGTATTCTAGTCTTCATTTGTAAAAAGTCAAGAGCAGAATTGTATACAAAATGCGAGTTTTTCCCGGGAAAATATGGCAACGGGGCCGGTTGTGACAGTGGGGACGGTTCTCGATGACAAGGGGGACGGTTCTCAGTGTCACCTGGCGGTGACACTGAGAACCGTC
>CAMOGO010000314.1 GCA_946614075.1 uncultured Lachnospiraceae bacterium
CATAGTGCCTTCTACCACAGAGGTTACGGCAAGTGGAAATTTGAATGACGGCAGGTCGGCATCGTACGCAGAGGCGAACATTGCCAGAACGTTCCTACATGTGTCAGCGTTGCGGGACTTTCCCATTCGGGATCCTTTCGAGCCTCCGGCACCTTTCGCAATGATGCCCTGGCCGTCTCCGGATATACATACCACGGAAACGTGGTCGTAATTTATAACCGCTCTCATATCCTGAGAAATGATAATCACATCAGCACCCCCATGTTCATCGGAGTCCTCAGGATCCGCTCCCTTGGGTATCCAGGGCCTGTATATGGCTCCATCAATGTATCACCCTGGGCGACCACAGCATCAATGCCGAGCAGCGAGAGTTGTAGGTAGCACATATAGACGCCCTTCCAGTCGAGATCCTGGGCGACCACCTTAAGCAGCTTCTGGTAATTCTCGCCGCGATCACGCAGGATCTTGGCCGCCGCGATGATCATCGCACCGCCTCCGCAGGTTGGCTCGTTCAGGTGGATCTTTCCGCCTTCGGCCGGCTCAAGATCCAGGCCCATTCTTGCCGTCAGCTCGCCCAGATGAAACGGCGTGAAAAACTGGCCGGTCGTCTTGCTGCCCATGCCCATCTCCATGTAGATCTCTCCGAGCACGTCGGTTAGATCTTCGGTCAGCGCATCGCCGAGGAGAACGAACATCCTGGCGAACTCCTCCTGCTCTTCCGGCAGATATCTGCTCGCGGTGTCTGCATAGAGCTTCTCGCGGTCATGCCAGATCTTGTCGTGAATCGGCGTGACGGCTTGCGAGATCGATATCGCACAGCACCGGATCCAGTCGGAGAAGACCTCGTACGCCGAGTACCGCCCAGAGATCTTCCCAATGGTCCTTTCTATCTCCTGTTTTGCGCTCATGGCGGTGCCTCACTCATACAGGCTCATCTGCGGGTTCTCTGCGCGCAGCTCTTCCTCGTCCGGGTCGTGGTACATTCGGACATCGCCGCCAGAAAGCCCCGCCATCTCCGACTTGAGCGCGATAGCCGTCTGCACCTTGTGCTTGAAGATTGGCACGTATACCGGATCGCCGGTTTCATCTGTTGCATCTTCATCTCTAACCATTGACACATCCACCTTTACGGTCAGAACACCTTCGCCGGAGTCATGCCGGATCATCTTCTTCAGCATATCCTCCAGACACATGTCAAAGCCTATGCGGAGCTTGTCGAACAGCGCTCCTTCGATGCTTAATGATTTGTCTAACATTTAAGCCTCCTATATCTCCGGCAGCCTCAGTGCCGGCCTCTGTTTTAGTTGGACCTGATCCCAGAACCTCTTGCCTTCTTCGGCGAGGTAATCGATCTGGTCTTGAACCTCCGATCTTTCGATCGTGTAGTGCCTCACGTCCATTCGGACGTCGTTTATGTACTCCCTGCGGAGTTGGGCCTTTAGGATCACGAAGTCGAACTCGGTCACCATCATGTACCACAGTGCTTGGACATAATATGAATCCGGAACCCCGTCCTTCCACTTTTCCTTACTCATGGAGCTGAGGATGTTTGTGGTCTTGATCTCGAGGATCCCTTTCCGGCCGTCCTTGTCCGTCAGCCAGCCGTCGAGCGACGCCCTGGCGAACGGGAAACGGTCGTTGTACCAGGAGTTGTTTTCGACGTATTCGACCTTATACTCTGGGAAGTCCAGGGCGAACAGATCCCGCAGGTGAGGCTCCGCGGCTATCCCGTACTGCACGTATGGCTTATAGCTGATGTCCTCCGGCTCGATCAGCCCGGTCTTTTCCTTCCACAGGGTCACGTTATCTTTCCACGGATTCAGACCGATGATGGCAGCCGCGTCAGAACCGCCGATGCCCTTGGTCCTTTCCTCGAGCCACTCGCTCCGGTCCTTCAGGATCTTCATGGTCACTCCCATCGGTCGAACTTGGCCATTAAACGTCTGATCACCTTTGACCGGTCCGCGAGGGTCCTGCCGTTGATCCGTCCGCCGTTCCGGCTGTACTCGCCCATCATGTCGTGGATCTGGAGAAGCTGCATGGCCTCGGCCATTACTTCACGCTCCTCTTCCGTCATGACCGCTTCCCGGTGGAGCCTTGCCTGCTCCCAGAGCACATCGTACTCTTCCCGGGTCATCAGCACGAATTCACCGCTCAGGCTCTTCATGGTCTCCCTCCTCTCCTGCGATGTTTATCGGCGCTTTTGGCCATAGCGCCTTGCGTACATGGGCGAAGCCGGTCATCAGGCTCAGCACCAGCTGAGGATCCGTATCATAGCCGCGGCCATTGATGTCGTCGACCATCTGATCCATGAACTCGAAGACCGCGTGATCATACTCCTCGACCGTCGGGCCTTCCGCTTCCTGTGGCTGCTCCTCGTCGATCAGAATCATCTCATCGGCCATGACCTTCAGCTTCTCGCGGCCAGTGTCGACGATGATCACCGGGTACGTCAGCGTATTCGTCACTTTCGCCTTTCCTCTGCCGGGGATATAGACGGCGTCGCCTTCCTTAAGCCTCCTCATAGCTGGCCCTCCCGAAATATACGAGCGCCAGACCGATCAGGCCGGCCGATGCCAGGACGATGATCTCCTTCGCACTGATGGCGGTTGTCATGATCCGCTCTCCTACGCTGACGGTCATCCACATGCACACGGCCAGGATCAAGATCCAGCCGGCCAGACTTGCGATATACTTTTTCATGCTGTTGCCTCCTCGTTTAATCTTCTTTCTTCGTCTCGTTTTTTCTTCCACTCCTCAAATTCTGCCTGAAGCTCGGGATTCTGAAATGCCCTCCGGATCATCTTGACCAGGTCCTTGCAGATCCTGTCCTGCCTGAACTTTGGAAGGTCGTA
>CAMOGO010000315.1 GCA_946614075.1 uncultured Lachnospiraceae bacterium
GAGCTGTGCCTTGTAGTCGGTGGTCCTTCCCTTGATGAGGCCGGCCTTCTGGGGCGTGGCGCTGCAGAGGTCAGCTGTGATGTCGTCGTTGAAGTCCTTCAGGTGCGTGTGCATCATGAGCCCGAGTCCCAGCCTGTTGGTGACGGAACGGTTCAGCTTGCCCATGTGATCGGGGCAGAAACCGGTCTTGTTCGTGATTATCCTGGTATCGGGCTCCATGAGGGAAGGTCCGAGATAGTATTCGAGATAGTTCTGCTCCGCCTTGTCCCTTAACCTGCACAGCGGGCAGCCGTCAGCCGATGAATATGCGTCGTTGACGGGTATCATGTAGATCTTTTCCATATTATTCCTCCATAGATGGGCGGTCCTGGTGGATGAGCCTGCTCGCCCTGACGTTTACGCCGTTCGTTGTGATCGAGGTGTATTCCTCGACCGCCATGCCGACCTTTTGCTGGACGGCCATCAGTACTTCCTGGGCATCGTAGCCGTAGAACAGGGCGATATCCAGGCTGATCATTATTCCGTAGGTCTGTTTCTCCGTCTTGAAGTCCGTTACCTCGGCAAAGCCGGGCACATCCTTAAGGACTATCTTGATGAGGTCCAGGAGAGCCTCGTCCGAGATCGAATATGAGCCGAGGGAAGAGAAGGTGGGACGCACGACCGTTCTGTCCGAGTCCTGCGCCATCGGAGCGACGCCCCTCTCGCGGTCAAAACGCTGACGGAGCTTGGACAGCGGGTCCGAGAAATACCCCGAGAACTCGTGCTTGACCTCCATGCTCGGAACGGGGATGGTGTGCATTCCCTCCGTAAGTCTGGTGCTCCGCGCGATGCGGCGCTCCTCCTCGGTGGAGACGTCCTCGATCCTGATGAGCATCGAGGGCTGGTTCAGCCAGAGATTCGTGCATATCTTGCTGAGCATCGAGTCGGAAGTGCCGAGGATCATCAGTGCCTTCGGCATGCACTCGACCAGGGCGCGGCGCATGACGGACGATCTCGTCTCGTCGATGAAGATCGCCTGCCTGACCGATTCCATTTTCGTGGGGGCCTTCTTGGCAGAGGTTCCCGCGACGATTCGGCTTCCGTTGATGAGAAGACCGTCGTCGATGATGTAGTTGATGTTGTTCTCGCGGGCGACCCTTATGGCACGCGTGCTCTTGCCGGTACCCGAAGGTCCGACGAAAGCAATGACCGCAATATGTGATAACTGTTCGCGCGTCGCCTGCTCACTGTCAAGGATGCGCTCGATGTTGCGCTCGGTCTCCGCGGCAGCCTGATTAGCCGTGCCCGTCCGTTTCAGAGATTCTCTGAACTCCGAGAAAAAAGCTCTGTTCGTGCGGGCCGGCGCACCGCCTGTGACGGTCTTGTTTGAAGGCGCCTCATCCGAATGCGACAAACCAATTACCTCTTATCAGTTGTTCCAGTTGTGGAATACTTCCTGGATGTCTTCGTTCTCTTCCATCATGTCGAGCATCTTCTCGAGCTGCGCGACTGCTTCGGGGTCGGTGACGTCGTTGGTGGTGAGCGCTACCGGGCCGAGGCTGGAATCCGCGAAAACATAACCCTTGTCCTGCAGACCCTCGCATACGGCATAGTAGTCGGAAGGATCCGTCGTGATCTCATAGCCGTCCTCGTCGCTGACAAAATCCGCAGCACCTGCCTCGAGTGCGTCCGACATTACCTGGTCCTCATCGGGGTAGTCTTCACGGGACACGATGATGGTGCCCTTCTCCTCGAACAGGAAGCCTACGCTTCCGGAGACGCCCAGGTTGCCGCCGTTCTTATCGAAAATGTGTCTTACGTCTGCTGCAGTCCTGTTACGGTTGTTGGTGAGGGCTCTTACCATGACGGCAATGCCTGCGGGGCCGTAACCTTCGTATGTGATCTCTTCGTAATCGTCGCCTTCGCCTGCCTCGGCAGCCTTCTTGATGGCGCGGTTGATATTGTCGTTGGGCATGTTGGCTGACTTTGCCTTTGCGATAACGACCTTGAGTCTAGAGTTTCCGTCGGGATCGGGTCCGCCTGCCTTGACAGCAATGGCGATCTCCTTCGCGATCTTGGTGAATATCGCGCCCTTAGCTGCGTCCGAAGCCTCCTTCTTCCTCTTGATGTTATTCCATTTTGAATGT
Organism: uncultured Lachnospiraceae bacterium; assembly: GCA_946614075.1. The sequence goes on from CAMOGO010000315.1 coordinate 2,127, forward strand.
CCGGACATACATACCTCCAAGTTGCTTTTGTAATCTAATTAATAAGTTTATCAAAAAAACAATTAGATTACATCCGTAATGAAAATGTCAAAAATATTTTCACTTAAAATGTTATGAAATCTTGTTTTTTACCTTTCCCTGTTGTATAGTTTGTTATGCGTACGTTTGGGTTTATTGTGCCTGTTTTCATGAAGAATGCGCACGCAATTCATTCATTAATCTTGGGAGGGATTCATGAAGAGATTAGGTGATATTCTCGTTGAAAGCGGCTTTCTGAACGCTTCTGAACTTGCTGAAGCGCTTTCCACTCAAAAAGAGACCGGCAAACGTCTCGGAGAAGTTATCGTAGAGAGCGGTCTCATGACCGAGTTCGATATCCTCCGTGCGGTATCAAGCCAGTATGATTATCCGATCATCGATCTGACCAGCATCGAAGTTGACCCTAAGGCCACCGCGCTCCTCACGCAGAAGTTCTGCGAGGAGAACGTCGTTCTGCCGATAGGCTTCGATGATGACAAACTCGTTGTTGCGATCGATGACCCTATGAATATTACGATTGAGGATGAGTTGCAGTTCCAGACCGGTTACCAGATAACCATGATGCTTGCGACTCATTCTTCGATTATGGATGCCGTAAAGGTCAATTACGGTAAAGAGAGTGCTGCCAAGGCAGCCGAAGAGCTCGGTGCTGATCTTGAGGGGGATGAAGTTGCCGAGAACTCCGACA
>CAMOGO010000316.1 GCA_946614075.1 uncultured Lachnospiraceae bacterium
TCACGCTTCAAACACCGCTTGTTCCGACGCTGGTTTTCCCGGACGCCGCCCCGACCGTGACAGCTGTAAACGCAGAAAACTACGTCGTGATCGCAACAGAGGGCTTCGGCGAGGAAGGTCCGCTTGATCCCAATCCGTTCCCGGTCTATGACAGTGAGGACAAAGATTGGCGCAGTTATTTATATGAGCGCTGGCATGAGGTAGACGGAGAGTATGTGCCCTATCCCGTTTCGGATCGCTTCGCAGACTATTTCGGAAGCGGCTACAACCGTTTTGTAGAAGGTCCGGCAAACCCCGCGCCGCGAGGTCCGGCAAACTACATTTTCGGCCTTGCCGCAAACAAGCTGACTCTTTCCGGCACGAAACCGGAAGACATTTCGTTCTGTCTTGCGGATTTCATCAACAGTGAAAACATAACCTACTTCAACAGTCTGCCTGGTCTTTCCCCCGCAAGCTACCTGGGCTATTATTCCGAGGAAGAGCGGCCTGAAAACTGGGAGGAGGTCTCCTACAATCTTTATTCATCGATCGAAAGCTCGATTGCCGTCACCTTTGCCGACGGCATCACATACAAGGCTACGCTGCTTGAGGGCGGGCAAGAGGAGCAGTTCCACGTTACGGGCGAGCCTGTGGCGGAATTATCCGTACCGAAGTTTACCAGTCATCAGCTGATCCTTTCCGGTCAGATCGGAATGCATTTTTATATGACTATTCCGGAAGGCATGACCGATGGGACCATGACCTTCACCGTAGGCGACCGGACCGCCACCGCCGATGGAATATTAACGTATGACAAGGACGGCAATCCGAGGTATCAGTTCACCTGCTACGTCAACTCCATCGAAATGGCGGAGGACATTAGGGCGTCCTATGCCTACACGGTGGACGGCGCGGAGAAAACCGTCACGAATACCACCAGCGTGAAGAAGTACCTCGAGACCATGATCGAGTACGAAACCAGTGATCCAAGCCTTGCAGCCGCCTATGCGAAGGCTGCCCCGCTGGCAAAAGCCATTTACAACTATGGTTACTATGCTATGCAGGCTGTACCTGGCGGAAGCAAGCATCCCCCGATGCCGGGTACGTACGCGGATGATGCGGCTCTGATTACCACGCTTGATGGCTATGCGATCTCGGCGACACTGGACACGAACGTAATCACAGCCGCCAGCTATGCACTGGATCTCGAATCCGAGACGGCGATCAATTTCTACCTGACGACCGAGGCCGAACTGTCAAAGGATAACGTCTCCGTCACGGCAGATGCCTCTTTTGAATACACCGTGGAGAAGGTGGGCTCCCGCTATCTGGTCCGGATCACCGGTATCGGAGCACACGAGCTCGGAACGGTGTTTACGATGACGACAGGCGGCACAACGATCTCGGCATCCGCTATGAGCTACGTCCAGCAAACCCTGACAAGCGGCACTGCTGCGCAGGAAACGAAGAACGCGGCGGCAGCTCTTTACGAGTACTATTATCAGACAATGGAATATCGGAAATGATGAAGGAGGAGAAAGTCCATGGAGAGAATTGAGGCTTTGGAGGAATTTGAAGAATTGGAGATGGATGTGATCGAGTTTGAGGCCGAGGATATCTTAACCACCAGCGGCGGCTCCGGCGATACACAACTGCCGGAAATGCCTATCATCAATAATCCATGAGCCTGTCCCTTTGACAGCGGGGACGGTTCTGAGTGTCATGTGACAGTGGGTGACAGTGGGGACGGTTCTGAGTGTCACACTCATGTGTGACACTCAGAACCGTCCCCACTGTCACATAGGAGGCAGAAAACCGCCCCCGTGACTCACGAGTCACGGGGGCGATTTTCTACCTCATTCGCTTTCGTAATCGGCGATGACCCAGTCGTACATTTTGAGGTCGAGCTCCCGTCCGCAGAATGGGCAGGTCTTGCCTTCCATCAGAGAGATGCTGACACCGCAGCCTTTGCACTTCAGGACGGAAGGGCCGCAGACGGCTTGGGTTTTGCAGTCGGCATCCTTGATCAGCCTGAGCTTCAGCCGCTCGCTGCGCTCTTTGATCTTCGCGCCATCTTGCTCTAAGAGGCGGACCTCGGCGCTGACTTTAGCGGTCTGCAGTTTGGCGTCCGCCTGGTAGGACTCCATGGTCATCTTCTGGATGTCGACGTCGACCACGTCTTTGTACCGCTCGATATAGGGGGTCATATCGTCTTCGGAGAAGGCGTTGACCTCGGTCGGGGTTTCGGCGAAATGGATGGCGGAGAGCTTGTTCTGGACGCCGCCGAAGAAGCTCTGGAGCGAGAACATCGGGTCAGTCCGGCGGACCTGCTCGGCCATCTCCTTCTCCTGCTCTACTTCCTGCTTGCTCCGGTAGATCAGCTTGCGGGTCATGGCCCCGGAGAAGGCGCTGATGATCATCAGGATCGGGGTGATGAGGATCAGGAACATGGATTTGAGACTCCAGCCGAGGAGTCCTAAAAGGCCTGCCGCCAGAAGCCCGGTCACGAGCCGTGCGAAGATATTGAAGTCGGGCATGTAGACGAAGGCGCCGATCAGGCCGAAGTAGATGAGCGGCAGCATGACGATGAGCGTGGTCCAGGGGAACATCAGCTCGCGGACGGCTTCCTTTTTGCTGTTGCTGGTGCGGAAATCCCGCCGCAGGCCGAAGCTGTCGACCCTATTATCCATGTCCTCGATGGTGAATTTGGTGTCGCAGTAGTCGCAGCCGTCGAGGAGGTTTTCGCGGGTGGTGATGTTTCCGCAGTTCGGGCAGATGATCATGCCCGGGACGATCTGCGAGTTATGGGCAGATCGCACGGCGGCGCTGGCCTGGGCGGAGGGAGTGCCGGCCTGGGCAGATCGCGCGGCGG
>CAMOGO010000317.1 GCA_946614075.1 uncultured Lachnospiraceae bacterium
CTTCCTCCATGCCGTACTTCTCCTTGAGCAGGCGCAGAACGGTCTCCTTGACCTTCTCCTTGATCTTGCCTTCCTTCTCCTCTTCCTCGCCGAGTACGATCCGGCGATTGCCGACGATCAGGTCGAGAGCCTCACCCTCGATGACCTTGGCGGCCTTTTTCTCGAGCTGCTCCTGAGACAGGTGCACCAGCAAATCAGAGATGAAGAAAACCGGATCCTTGGCGTCCTCGCCGATGTTGACCTGGATGGTCGTTCCGTCCTTGCGGACAACGACGCCGTGCAGCGCCAACGGGATCGTGACCCACTGATATTTCTTGATGCCGCCGTAATAATGGGTGTCAAGCATGGCAAAGCCGGTATCCTCGTACAGCGGATCCTGCTTGATGTCCATACGCGGTGAGTCGATATGTGCGCCGAGGATATTCAGGCCCTCTGCCATCGGACGGCGTCCGACCTGGACGAGGACGACAGACTTGTTCATCCAGCTTGCCCAGATCTTGTCGCCGGCTGCGAGCTTTCTCTCGCCAGCCTCGCAGGCTGCGATGACGTCCTCAAGCTTCTCATATCCACGGCCTTCTGCCTCTTTGATAATGCGGGATGCGCACTCGCGCTCGGTCTTGCAGGTGCTGATAAAGTCGCGGTAACGGACGGACAGCGCCTCCACCTCGTTCATCTGTGCTTCATTGTACTGTTCCCACGCATTTTTCTTCTTCATAATTAAACCCCTTCCTTATTCTATCTGTTGTTTTTTACCCAAATCGGTGCGATCTCACCGGAGAACACCTCGGTCGCGGGGCCTGTCATAAAGACATGGCCGCTCGCCGGATCCCAGGAAATCTCGAGGTCGCCGCCCAGCAGGCTCACCGTGACATCGGTCCCGGTCACGCCCGCCAGTGCGCTGGCGACTGCCGTCGCGGTCGCGCCGGTGCCGCAGGCCCAGGTCTCGCCGGACCCTCTCTCCCACACGCGCATCTTCACATGCTTCGGATCCAGGACCTGCACGAACTCGGTGTTGGTGCGGTCCGGGAAACGCTCGTGATTCTCAAACTTCGGTCCGATCGTCTCGAGCGGGAAATTGGCCACATCGTCCACGAAAACGATCGCATGCGGATTTCCGACGGAGATCGGGATCATCTCCCATGTCTTGCCCGCGACCTCAATCTTCTCAAAGGCCTCTGCCTTCGGATTTGCCAGATCCCAGCCTGCCAGGGCAATGTCGCCGCTCTTTATCGTGAGCTCCGGGATACCCATGTCGACACGTGCTCTTACAACCTTACCATCCTCGACGGTGAGATCGATCGTCTTGATCCCCGCACCAGTCTCCACACGCATCGGATTCACCGGGCAGATCCCGTGGTCATACGCATACTTGGCGACACAGCGGACACCGTTCCCGCACATTTTTCCGAGCGATCCGTCGGCATTATACATCTCCATGCGGCAGTCCGCCACCTCCGACGGGCAGATCAGGATCAGGCCGTCCGAGCCAATCCCGAAATGACGCTCACTCACAAAGATCGCAGCCTCCGCCGGATCCGGCACCGTCTCCTCAAAGCAGTTCACATACACATAGTCATTTCCGACGCCATGCATTTTCGTAAATTTCATCTTCCTACCTCTTATCTTGCATTTCCACAGATGTCTGGTTCTTCTGCTCAAGATACCTTTCTTTCACGTACTTACGATCTCTCACACGCTCCGATCATCTATCTTCCCGGATGTGCTCAAGCCCCATCTCGATGATCGTCCGAATGTGGTCATCATTCAGCGCATAGTATACGGTCTTCCCATCCTTGCGGAAGCGGACCAGCCGCAGCTGCTTTAAAAGCCTGAGTTGGTGGGACACGGCGGACTGCCCCATCCCAAGCCGGTCTGCCAGGTCGCTCACGCAGAGCTCCTGCCCGGACAGCACCTCCAGAATCCTGAGCCTCGTCACATCCCCGAAAACCTTGAAAAACTCCGCCAGATCATAGCGTTCCTTTTCTTCCATCCTGAACTCCCTGCGCGTATCCGTTCAGAGCCTTTTCTGATGGGATACACAGCCTTCTCACATGAACACATTTTCATTCATGGCGATTATATAGGCTGGTAAAAGGTCTGTCAACGGGTGAGTCCTCCCGGCGCTGCACCCATAAAAAAAAGCCGTGTATCATTCCACTGTCTTTTTTTCGACTGTACCCTTATTTTTCTAACTCGCTTGTGACAAACGGGAAGTCAAGAATAACGTCTTTATCCTTTTCTATTATACTAAGAAGCCGGCTTGCAGCTCCTGAAGGATGATTTGTTCCTGCCTCCCATGCTTCAACCGTTTTGTCAGATACTCCCATACAGCTTGCAACAATTCTTTGGGACATTCCGGTAGATTTCCTAATCTTCTTAACCTCATCAGCCCAGAAAACTTTCACTGGCTCTATCACAACTTTATTCCTTTTAAGAATTGGCGTTTCGCTTTTGGCATCTTCCAACGCTTCATTAAGGCCAGCCATAATACTCTCAAATACACTGTTTTTTTCCATATCATTCACCTCTAAGGCTTGCCCTCAGTATTTCTATAACCTTCTTGATCTCATTACGCTCTTCTTTACTAAGATTTTATGTCCGCGTCATATTACCCCCTTATTAGGGTCATTATACTCCCTATTCAATAGGGTATCAACTTAATTCCGATCCATCATACCTCCTCTGTGTTCACCAGACAATATTTACGTTGTTTTCCACTTGGCTTCTCCCTATAATAAAGAAGGCTGTTTTCGTTTTTGTAGTTGACATGCAAACATATGTTCTGTATAATGATGCTATAATCATTGCAAGGGGGAAGCACTCA
>CAMOGO010000318.1 GCA_946614075.1 uncultured Lachnospiraceae bacterium
GAGCTGGTACAGCGGCACGATCGCACCGGAAAGCTTTGACCCGAGCGTCCTGAGCGAGATCGAGGTTAAGAATATCGCCACGATCGAGAAGGTTGAAGCGGCTAAGAGTGCTCCGGCCATTGTCGATCCTGGCTATGTCCTTCCGGATTCCGACAAGAGACTTTACACGGCAGAGGAGCTGGCCGGCCTGACGAGCGGCGAGCTGCGCATCGCCCGCAACGAGATCTATGCCCGCCATGGCAGAAGATTCAACGATCCGGAGATCCAGGCTTACTTTGACTCCTGCAGCTGGTACAAAGGAACCATCGCACCTGCAAGCTTTGATCCGAAGGTATTCACCTACATCGAGCAGGCGAATATCCGTCTGATCCAGCAGATGGAGGGCGTCAGCGTACAGACGATTTCCTGGTCGCTCAAAAACACCAGCAATTCCTGGGCGGCGACCGACGGCACCCTGGTATTCTCCAACTCGCTGGAGTATCCGGTCTTCTCCGGAACCTCCCCGGCAGTCGCAGTCCTGAATGCCCGCTACAACGAGATCGCAGCTTCCGTCATGCTGGATGACAGCGATGTCGACACCTTCAAGGCGATGGCCCTGAAGTACGCGGATGCCTCGACGCTGCCTTGGTATGATTACCTGAGCACAGCGGTCACTTACAATAAGAACGGTGTCGTATCCACTCTGGAGGAGTACGAGCACTACAATGGCGGTTCCAGCACGGTTTATTACGAGTCCGGCTTGACGGTCGACCTGAATACCGGCGCGGTCCTTTCCCTTTCGAACCTGATCCAGGGCACGGAGGAGGAGCTGAAGTCCGTCCTGTCGCATTACTACATGACGACTCTCGGTGCGTATCCGAACGACTTCCAGATGGAGACCCTGCGTGAGTACTCGGCTTACTGCCTGACCGATGCCGGTCTGGTGATCTACTACAATGTCGGCAGCACCATCACCCGCGCGGAGATCGTGATCCCGTACACCAACAGCGGAAGCGCCATCATCTCGGCACCGACCCTGCTGGCAGCCATAAGCGGCAAGTAAATATCAATAAAAACAGGCTGCCGTATCCGAATGAAAGATACGGCAGCCGCGTATTCCGGCAATCAAGCCAAAGAATGAAAACGGAAACATAGAAAAAAGACAGGCTTTCGCGTGGAAGTCTGTCTTTTACATTTCATCTGAAAATCAGTGCAATATGAATTCCTGATATTTCGGAATTCCTGACTTATGCCTGCGGTGCGGAAGCATCCTGTGCATCCTTCATTGCCAGGTACTCGTTCAGATAATCTGTGAGCTCGTCGCCGTCAATGCCATGAACCCATGCAGCTTCCTCCAGGCTCTCGCCCTGTGCGGAGGGGCAGGTCAGGCAGTGCATGCCTGCAGCCATAAGAATCGGTGCGATACCCTCGTCAACACGGATCAGCTCGCCGATCAGCATCTCTTTAGAAACCGTTTTTGCCATGATAATACCTCCCATGTATTTGTGCTTACCAGAAGCATGCAATCTAATTTTATTATACAGGATGGCGGAAGACTTGTAAAGACTTTATTCCTTACAGATTCGCCATGACCTGTATGGCTTTGTCTGCGATGATCACGTCGAAGTGCTCCGAAAGGAAGCCCTCGGTGGAAAAATCGCAGGAGATACGGGATGAATACTCTGTCAGGATATTGCAGACACGGTTGAACTCTGCCACAGAGTGGCCTGACTTCGACGCGGTCAGGTAATAGTCGTGGTACTCAGGATCCTTGTACAGGGTGTTGATCCCGAAATAGATGTCCCGAAGGACGGATGCGGCGACGGAGACACTGTCAAGGTCAGGGAAGCGGAAAATCCGGATGGTATTTCCACGGCTGGCCTCCTCCTGGGTTACCTCCATCAGGGTGGCGGGAGCAGGAGCCTGAGGCCCTTGGCCCATCTGTGGACTCTCCTGCGGGATGAAGGGAGCGAACCGTGCGAAACGGGGATCCAGCTCGTCGGGATTTTCTACCTTGGTGATGACCAGCATCAGGCAGTCGTTCGAAACCGGGATGGCGTCCACCACAATGGGGATATCCTCGGCGTCAAAGCCGAACTGCTTATTCGCCTGCTCCATCATATCACGGAACAGCTGCTGTGTTTTTTCACTGCCGTATGCAAGCTCGGAGAAATCGATCTGCCGGTCGGACAGGTCGGTGCGCGTGAGCGTGCAACGGATCTGATGATCATTTATTTTCTCTATTTTCATTTGACATACTCCATAACAGACCAGATAATGGTCAACTTTGGACAGGTCACCTCAGGTCTTAGTAGTATATACGAAGTTGGGCAAAGTGTAAAGCACCTTTTGATGGATGGGACATCGGGCCGAAAGGATACAAATTGTATCAATAAGTTTAGAAAACCATATTGAGAAAAAGCGCTTCCGTGTAGTATAATATAGCCATAAATCAGTGCGGGGGCAAGCAGCCCGGAAAGGAGGGGTGAGTAGGCGCTGATCCTGTCTGTAATACAGTTCTAAGTCAGTTCTATTTGTAAGCAGTACTATCATTCTTTATTTTCTAAACTACTAAGGAGGAAGAGGGAAGGAATATAGCTGCCTGTTCATATATCACAGCTGAGGCCTCCGATTGGCCGGCAGCTTTATTCTGCCCCGGACATGAAGGAAACATGAAACGATCATTTAAGCAATCGCCAAAAGCGAATGTAACACCCAGTGAAATGTGCGCAAGCATGGAGGAGGACCTCCGCATCATGGAGGAATCCGGTTACGAATTGTACCTGAATAATGAGAGAAAGAGCCCTGGCGTTATCGCAAG
>CAMOGO010000319.1 GCA_946614075.1 uncultured Lachnospiraceae bacterium
CTTGGTATGCATGTGGTTCCCGACGGGGATCGACTGGTTGATCAGACGGGAAACCGAATAGGTATCGTGATGCGTGCTGATCAGGGTACAGTTATGGTCCTCCGCCAGCTTCTTGATGGTACGGGCGATCTTGTCTTCGAGACAGACGATCACGATGGACGCTCCGAGCTCGATCGCGCACAGCTGGGCTTCATAGCGGTCGCCGACGATGACGATATCTCCTTCTACGACCTTGTCTTCCATCGCCTCGGGGCTTCCCGCGCCGATGATCAGACGTCCGCGGTCAATGATGCCGTCGGGATCTCCGGTCAGAAGCTCACCTTCAATGGTCTCCAGGAGGTTTTTGACGGGAACATTGGCCTTGGAAAGGATGTCCGCTTCCAGGGAATCCATGTTGGCCATGGCAATGTCATGGACAGTGATCAGTCCCTCAAAGCGTCCGTCACTGTGAATGATGGGAAGAGTGGAGATATCCTTCTCGGTCATCATACGCCATGCATTGCGGAGGCTCGTTCCGGAAGAAATACCGAGCTCGCTTCGTATATCCAGGTCGCTGACCTGCGCCCGGACATCAAGGCAAAGCCTCGGAAGCTCAAAGCCGAAACGGTTTAAGACAAACTCCGTCTCTTTATTGATCACGCCCGCGCGGCAGGGCTCATACTCCCTTCCGTCATCCTCGATCCCGGCCTGCATGTTTCTCTCATGGATCTTGTTCCGCAGGTTTGCATAACAGATGGCTGAACAGATCGAATCCGTATCCGGATTCTTATGTCCGATGACCATTACCTTTTTTGTGTCGTTAATCAATGTATTACTCCCTTATCAATAAATGGCAGAACGTCTGTGCCCGGGCGGTTCAGACAAGAAAGGTGCAGGTATGAGCCTTAACCGATCTGTGATGCCCGGACATCGAAACTGCTGCATGCCACGGTTTCCATAGTTCAATCATCCGGTCCGTTCTGCTGCAGGGCTCCTTTTTGTCCGGCGCCCGCACGAAGAAAGCAGATCAGAAGGGTAATGAGAAAGCCTCCGATGAGTCCTCCGATATGCGCCGTCATGCTGATCGAGCGGTCAGAAAAGCCCGGCGCCAGGACCAGCAGCACGGAGATCAGAACTCTGCGCATAGGAAAAAGCCGCTTCATCCGCGGCATCAGCGCAAAAACCAGAAACACACCCAAAAGCCCGCAGATTGCGCCGGAAGCGCCTGCAGAAACGCGGAAGCTCCCGTAAACCGAAGCAGTCGCGGCCGCTTCCGGACCCAAAGCGGAAAGCCCTGCCGCATTCCATCTCGCCATATCGATCCCCATGACCAGGAGATTCCCGCAAAGGCCCGAAATCAGGTAGATCACAAGGTAGCGGAGCCTGCCGAAATACTGCTCCACGAAGGAGCCGAGCACGTAGAGCGAAAGCATGTTGCTTCCAAGATGCTCCGGTCCGAAGTGCAGGAAAACCGAGGTGAAGAGCCGGTACCATTCCCCGTCTCCGAGAACATACGGCGCATAATACGCGCCGAAGCGTAAGGCTACCCGGATATCCTCACTTCCGCCCGCAAGAGATTCCAGCAAAAACATCAGGACATTCAGGGCGATCAGGATGATTGTCATGACTGGCTTCTTTTGATTCATACATCTAATATAAACAAACGGGGCCGCCGAAGCAACCCCGTTTTCTGTATTTCATTACATAAACCGGGACATCCGGTAATGCAGGGCGTCGGCCCGCAGCGACCATTTTCGCTTCTGTGACTTCTTGTCAGAGGCTTTGCCTCGTCCCATATGTGCGAAAATGGAAGCGGGGCGCCAGGCGCCAGTGGCGCCTGTTTGGCGCCGGTCCAAGACGTCCAGTGGACGTCTGCTCTGGACCGACCGAAGTGGAACGGAGACGGAGCGGAGCGTAGAAGTTTCCCTGCATGCCGGATGTCCCGGTTAATAAAAGACGCTACGGTCAATCCATTTACACGTCTCCGCCGATGCCGAACTCGTCGACTTCCGTTTCTTCCTCGGTCTCCTCCACCGGTACGATGACGAACTCGGAGAGGTAGGCCTCCGCAGGAAGTCCTGCCATGAGTTCCGGAAGGTTGATGATGATGCCGTCCATGCCGTACGGAAGCGTCATGGAAACCTTGTGGCTGTGAGGCTCGGAGCCCTTTTCATCGGTGATCTCGAGTGTCATGGTAAATTTCTGACCCATGGTCTCCACCATGCCGCGGTCACGCTTTTTGAGCTTGGCCGGCTTCTCGCCGTCGACATAGACCACGACCTTTTCAAAGGCTTCATAGGTCTGGCCGTTATACTCGGCGGTCTTGTTGTCAAAGTAGACGGTATGGCCGCGTCCGATCACAAACATTGCCGCAGCCAGCAGCAGTACGATCAGCAGCGCGCCTGCCCGGAATAATAGCTGTCGTTTTGATCTCATGCGTTCCCCTTTCCGGAGGCTGCTGCCTCATCCTTGTCCTGCTCTAAGCGGAGCTGCTGGCTCGAAGCGCTCTTTGCACGGCGCTTGTTGGTCTCGTACATGACCAGAGCCAGGGTGATGACCGCGTAGGATACAAATACACGGAAGTACTCACCGATCATGGAGTCGCCGGTGATATACGCGCCCGCACGCGGAGCAACGATGAACATCGTATGGAACAGAACAACGCCCAGGAATACGTTTCCGATAGATGCCCTGTCGACGGATGCACCGCCTACCAGCAGGGCCGCGATACAGAACATACCGATCTGGCTGTGGGAGCTGTAGGTCGCGATGTTGCCCATGTTCTGAAGATAGATGATCATGCCGATGCCTGCCAG
>CAMOGO010000320.1 GCA_946614075.1 uncultured Lachnospiraceae bacterium
AAAGCCGAGATAAAACGGGCGTGCCCGGTCGATCCCTCTAAGGCTTGTGATCAGGGCTTCTTTATTGTTCCGGCACTCCTCCTCCGTCAAATCGTACCCGGGGTCAATGATCTCGAGCTCCAGATGATGCTCGCGGCACCATGTCTTCAGCTCAGGGAAGACCTCCGTGTAGAGAAACTCTCTCTCACTGTACATATCCTCAAATGTCATACCCAGATAGATACTGACCTTCTTCATCTATTACCACCTGTCCTGTTTACAGCTTTCTTAAAAACGCGAGAAGGCCATGTGGCATCGCGCCGCATGGCCTTCGCATCATCTGCCGAATCTATTCTAATTTTACCGTAAACCAAAGTTTTGTCAACCGCATTTGAGCACTTGTGCACAAAGAAGGATACAATCATCCCACAGCAGAAAGCTCGATCGTCATACGGGTACCGATCCCCTCTGAGCTTAGAGCCTGTATCTTCCCGCCGTGCTTCTCCACGATCCATCGGGCGATGGAAAGGCCAAGGCCGCTGCCCTGCGTTTTGCCCCGGACCTCATCTCCCCGGTAGAAGCGTTCAAAGATGTGCCCGATCTCCTTCGCATTCATTCCGATCCCCTCATCCTGAACCTCGATCCGGCAGGAGGGGCCTTTTTTAAGGCAGCGTAGCGTAATCTTTCCGTCGTCCGGCGTGTATTTCGCCGCATTGTCCACCAGGATGCGGATGGCCTGCTTCAGCATTGCCGGCTCTACCGTCCCGAAGATCTCATTCTGGCACTCGACGCAGAAATGATGCTTCGTATCGATCATTTCATATTCCTCGGCAATCTCGCGGACCAGCCCGGAAAGATCGGTTCGCACCAGGTCAAATTTCTGACGTCCCATATCGCCCCTTGCGAGAAACAGCAGCTGGTCGATCAGGGTCTTCATGTGATCGGACTCCTCACGGATGGCATGCACTGCCTCCTCCAGAGTCTTCCGGTCATCCATCCCCCATCTTTCCAGCATGGCGGCATACCCCTGGATTACCGCCACGGGTGTTCTCAGCTCATGACTCGCGTCATCGACGAATCTTGTCTGCTCCCGATAGCTCGCCTCAAGCCGCTGCAGCAGGTTATTGATCGCATTCTCGAGCCCCGAAAGGTCCTTATCTCCGAGGTCTATCCTCGCAGCCGACGTGGAAATCTGGTCCAATGACTCCTCCAGCTGCATGAGTCTTTCCTCGCTGAAATTCCCGGCTGAAAGCTTCTCCGCGGTGAGAGCAAGCTCATCGATCGGCTTCATATAGGAACGAAGTCTCCCGGCTTCCCAGAACCAGGATAGTCCCCAGGAGATCAGGGAAACCACAAACATGACTCCCAGGATCATCGTCACAGCGGACAGCCAGTCCCCAAAGCCCTCAATCTCCACCAGTCCCGACGGCCGGGAAACGTAGAGGGAAACGGCCTTCAGCTTCTCCCAGGGATGCCAGGTGTCCACAGATCTGGTGACGAAGTCCAGGTGAAGCTCCTTTAACGGGATTCCTGCCTGCGCGGCGGCACCAACGATATAACCCCCTATGGCGATACCATAAAAAAACAGATAACTCCAGAAATTTTCCCAGAACCGTTCTTTCTGGTTGTGGGCATTGATCTTGCGGACAATCGAGATGGTTTTTCGCTTTTTATCTCCCGTTTCCATCATGATCCTTCCTCGTCTTCCTCCCGCAGCATATATCCGACGCCTCGGACGGTCCGGATCAGGGATATTCCGAAGGGCTCCTCGACCTTATGCCTCAGATACCTTACATAGACATCAACGACATTCGTCTCCCCCGCGTAGTCATACCCCCATACCCTCTCTAACAAGGTGTCACGGGAAAGGCATATGTTTTTATTCTCCAGGAAGGTTTCCAGGAGCTGGAACTCACGGTTCGTCAGCTCGACCTTCTCCCCCTTTACACTCACCATATGGCTGTCCTTGTTCAGGATCAGATCCTGGCATTTTAATTCGTGAGCCGCCGGACCGGCTGTCTTCTTTGCCTTGCGCAGCGCCAGACGGATTCTCGCCAGCAGCTCTTCGATCGCAAAGGGCTTTGTCATGTAGTCATCCGCCCCCATCTCCAGGCCGCTGACCTTGTCCATGACGGCATCTCTTGCCGTGAGCAGGATCACCGGCACTTCAGAGCTTTTTCGCAGGCGTCTTAAGACCTCAAGTCCATTCAGGCCCGGAAGCATGATGTCCAGGACGACCAGATCGTATTTGCCGGAGAGGGCCATCTCCAGGCCATCCCTCCCGTTCAAAGCCTTGTCCGCCTCATATCCCTCGTGAGTCAGCTCCAGCTCTACAAAGCGTGCAATTTTCTCTTCATCCTCTACGATCAGTATCCTGGACATCGTAAGCTCCTTTTTCAACCCGGATTTGTCATCCGGCTTTTTCCTGCCGGATTTATCATCCCGGCTTTTTCATCCCGTTTTTCAAACTTTATACGGTACCGTTTCCGTCTCCGGAATTCCAGCCGCTGTTCTGCTCGTGGTTCCTGCGGTACTTCTCAACCGCGTCATCTGCCATATCGGCCGCCTTGTCCATTGCCTGGTTAAACTCGGACTTGCCAAGGTCATCTCCCCGGAAGGAATAGCGGAAGCCGAAGAAAATACCGATAATCAGCAGAGGAAGGGTTACCCAGAAGGCAAACAGCAGAAGCGCCAGGGCAATGAGGATCGGAATGCTGGCAACCTCTTTGTCGTTTTTGCGGATGACGAAGCTGTTGTCGATGCTCTTTGACAGGATGCTCTTTACTTCATCGATGAAGTACTGGAACTTCT
>CAMOGO010000321.1 GCA_946614075.1 uncultured Lachnospiraceae bacterium
CCCTTCTGTCCGACGACCTGTTTTTACTGCTCCTTTACTTCCTATCCGATCGCGCGATTCGCGGACCGTGTAGAGGAGTATCTGGAGTGCCTGTTCCGGGAGATTGATTACGTAGCGGAGGCCTTTGCCGGCAAGGTTCTGAATACCATTTACATCGGCGGCGGAACTCCGACCACGCTGACGGCCGATCAGATGGACCGCCTGCTGCAGTACTGCGAGGACAAGCTGGATCTGTCGCATCTTCTGGAGTGGACCGTCGAGGCCGGACGCCCCGACAGCATCACCGAGGACAAACTGAAGGTCCTGAAGAAGCATCCGGTATCCCGGATCTCCATCAACCCGCAGACCATGAAGCAGCGGACACTGGACATCATCGGACGCCGCCATACGGTCGAGGACATCGTGCGGATTTACCGGCTGGCCCGCGACTTGGGCTTTGACAATATCAACATGGACCTGATCCTAGGCCTGCCGGACGAGTCGCTGGAGGACGTGGAGGCCACGATGAAGAGCATCTGTGAGCTTTCCCCGGACAACCTGACCGTGCATTCCCTCGCGGTGAAGCGGGCCTCCCGCCTGAATCTGGAACGGGACCGCTACGCCGGATACCGGATGGAAAACTCTGAGGAGATGATGGACCTGACGGCGCAGTACGCGGCCGAAATGGGCATGTCGCCTTACTATCTGTACCGCCAGAAAAATATGGCAGGAAACCTGGAAAACGTCGGCTACGCCCGCCCGGGTAAGGCCGGCATCTACAATATCCTGATCATGGAGGAAAAGCAGAGCATCCTGGCCTTAGGCGCCGGGTCGACCACGAAGGCCGTTTTCCCGGACGGAAGGATCGAGCGCTGCGATAATGTCAAGGACATCGACCTGTACATCACCAGACTCGATGAGATGATCGAGAGAAAACGCGCTCTCTTTGCCGGAAGGACCGGCAGAAACGCCATGAATGTGGAAAAGGCGGAAGAGGAGGATTAGGGTAAAAGACAATGATCTATACATTTGACAGCCGCGTCCGCTTCAGCGAGACGGATGAGTTTGGGAACCTGACGATCCCGGCACTGATCAACTACCTGCAGGACTGCTCCACCTTCCAGTCGGAGGATCTGGGAGTCGGGCTCAGTGTGATGAAAGAGCAGCATCAGGCCTGGATGATCGCATCCTGGCAGATCGTGATCGACCGCCTGCCCAGATGCACGGAGAAAATCACGATCGGCACGATGGCGATCGAGAGCGATGCGATCATGGCACGCCGTAATTTCTTTATCCGGGACGAAGCCGGGGAGATGATCGTCAAGGCCAATACCTACTGGACCATCGTCGACACGCAGGCCGGAAGAGCGATCCGGATCGAGGGCCCCTTTATCGATGCCTACGGCACCGAGACCCCGATCGAGATGGAGTGCGCACCACGGAAAATCCGCGTCCCGGCAGAGGGAGGCATCCCGATGGAGCCCTACACGGTGACTGAGGACCGCATCGACGCGAACCACCATGTCAACAATGGACAGTACGTCCAGATTGCCCTGTCGCTTCTTTCCAAAGGACTGCAGGAGAACCTGACGGCAGACCGGGTCCGCCAGATCCGCGCGGAATACAAGAAGGCAGCCGTATTAGGAGACGTCATCCATCCGGTGATTTTCCGGAATGAAGACACCTTCCTGGCCGCATTAAAGGACGAAAAGGGATTCCCCTACTGTACGGTAGAGCTCAAGATAGACTGATTTCCCTGCGGCACCGCAGAGTTCAAGATAGACCGACAAGCTTATTTGCGCATTTTTGTTGCGAAATACTGCTAAGGAAGATATAATATCCTGTGGCCTTTCGGTCAAAGAGGATAACGAGAAAGGATTTACTATGGCACTTAATAAAAAGCCGGTTAACGGCATGAAGGATATCCTGCCGCAGGAAATGGAGATCCGTGAATATGTACTGACCCAGATCAAGGAAACGTACAAAAAATTCGGATATACCCAGATCGAGACTCCTGCAATGGAAAGCATCGAGAACCTGACCAATAAGCAGGGCGGCGACAATGAAAAGCTCATCTTCAAGGTGATGAAAAGAGGCGAAAAGCTGAAGCTGGAGGATGCCAGTACACCGGACGATCTGGTGGATTTCGGCATGCGCTACGACCTCACGGTACCGCTGGTCCGCTATTTTTCCAATCATGCCAACGAGCTGCCTAAGCCCTTCAAGGCGCTGCAGATCGGACCGGTATGGAGAGCTGACCGCCCTCAGAAGGGACGCTTCCGTCAGTTCTATCAGTGCGATATCGACATCCTCGGCGAGGCTTCCAATATCGCAGAGATCGACCTGATCCTGGCCACGACCACACTGCTTGGCAAGCTCGGATTCGAAGGCTTCAAGGTACACATCAACGACCGCCGCATCCTGAAGGCGATGGCCGATTACAGCGGCTTCCCGGAAGGAGAGTATGACAAGATCTTCATCATCCTGGACAAGATGGACAAGATCGGCGTCGACGGCGTCAAGGCAGAGCTCCTCGAAAGCGGCTACACGGCAGAGGCTGTAGAGAAGTACGGCGCTCTGTTTGAGGGACTGCAGGCCTCCGAGGATCCGCTTTCCTACGTCGGCGAGCTGCTCGGGAATCCGGCCGCCATCGACAGCTTGAAGGAGATCACAAAGAGCGTGGACGCCGTCCGCACGACCCCGTTCTCCCTCGTTTTTGACCCTACCCTTGTCCGCGGCATGAGCTACTACACCGGCACCATTTTCGAGATCGAGATCGCCGGCCTGAACTGCTCCTGTGGAGGCGGC
>CAMOGO010000322.1 GCA_946614075.1 uncultured Lachnospiraceae bacterium
GAACAGGTGGGCGCTTTCCGTCGTATTGTGGCAGTGCCTCGTGGCCTGGTTCGGTGCGCTCATCGTACGCCTCATCGGCACGGCCCTGGGACTTGGATGAGGACAGGAATCATTGATTAAACAACACTTCCTTGGCTTTTCAGGTATTTACATAGATTATGAAAGGAAATTTGTAATATCCAGTAATCGACAGAAGAGGAACCGGTGAGAGATATGCTGAACACAGTCGACATTTTCATATTGATCGTGATCCTGGCAGCAGTGATCGCTGCCCTAAGGTATCTGTGGAATCATCGGCAAGATCCCTGCGGAGGCTGCCAGGGCTGCAGCGCGGGAAGCTGCGCAGGCTGCAGCAAAAGCAGCCCCTCCGGAAGCAGTTCCCCCGCACAAAATCACAAAAGCTGATCGAATCACCCGGTCCCATGCGGATGCGGGTGATTTTGTATTCAGAAAAAGCTTCTGTTGACATTGACAGCAACTCGCTATAATATGTATACGGCTTGAGTTTGGGTTTACTATGAAAGTCAGCGAGCCAATCTCATAGGACAGCGATAGCGTCCGTCATGAGATGGATGTTTTAGCCGGGCGAGCCGCATGAGATGTTTAAGCGCTGTATTACATGATCTTTCATATATGGCACGGTGCTTAGCAGGCCTTCATATGACGATATACTGATCCCGATCTGCGGGAGGGAGGATATGAATAAATGACGATATTTAATGTGATTTCACTGTTCGGCGGACTGGCGCTGTTTCTGTACGGCATGCGGATCATGGGAGACGGCTTAAAGCAGGGCTCGTCCACCGTGCTGAAGCAGGTGCTTGAACGCGTGACCAACAATCAGTTCCTCGGATTTTTGCTGGGACTGGTCGTAACGGCACTGATCCAGAGCTCGACGGCTACGGTCGTCCTCACTTCGGGTCTGGTGGGAGCGGGCATCATCACGCTGCACCAGTCCATCGGCATCATCATCGGCGCCAACCTCGGAACGACCATCACCGGTCAGATCATCCGTCTTCTCGATATCAGCGACGCCGCAGCCTTCTGGCTGAGACTTCTTCAGCCCTCTACACTGGCACCTGCTGCCGCGATCCTCGGAATCCTGATGATCATGGCATTCCGTTTCAAAAACTCTGATCTCATAGGCACTGTAGCCATCGGTTTCGGCATTCTCTTTACAGGCCTTCTCAACATGACCGCGGCAGTCAGCCCGCTCTCTGAATCCACCGCTTTTGCCAATCTGTTCGTAAGCCTTTCCGACCAGCCTGTTTTGGGTTATCTTGCAGGTGCGGGCGTGGCCTTTCTGATCCAGTCGTCCTCCGCGACGATCGGTATCCTGCAGGCACTGACCGTCACCGGAAAGCTGACCTTCGGAGCGATCTACTCCATCATCATCGGTATTTACTTAGGTGACTGCGTGACCACCGGCATCGTCTGCTCGATCGGCGCAAGCGCGGACGCAAAGCGCACCGGCGTCATGCATGTGCTTTACGGAATCGGCAAGTCCATTCTGGCGCTTGCGGGAGTCCTGATTTTAAGGAAGCTCGGCGTATTCGGCACGTTCTGGGACGCACCGATCACCTCCGGCGGCATTGCGAACACCCATACGATCTTCAACCTGGCGGCAGCCCTGATACTGCTCCCCGTCTGCGGTATCTTTGAAAACCTAAGCCGCGTGATCGTAAAGGATGAGGGCGGCGAGACGACCGAGACGGTCCGGGCGCTGGATACCCTGACTCCTGCACTGTTTACCTCGCCCGAGCTTGCCCTTGAGGCAGTCCGCAACGCGCTCGAATATATGGAAGCAAAGGCCAGGAAGAATGTCGGACTGGCATTTGACATGGTTCGGGAGTATAATGAAAAGACCGAGAAGGAGATCCACAGAAGAGAGGACGAGATCGACTCCATGGCGGACCACATCAGTGATTATCTGGTGCAGCTCTCCACTCACGTAGGTCCGGGCAGCGAGACCAGCCGCCTGAATTACTATATCAAGTGCGTATCCGAGTTCGAGCACATCGGCGACATGGCCGACAATATCTGCAAGAACGCGTCCAGCAAGTTTGAGCGCGACGCGGCGTTTACCGAAAAGGCCATGTCGGAGCTGAAGGTCCTCCGGGAAGCGACCGAAGAGGTGCTCGAGCATACGGCCAATGCCTTCCACGACCAGAGCCTGAGCGAGGCAGCCCATATCGAGCCGGTGGAAGAGGCGATCGACGATATCGTCAGCACCATGCGTTCCAATCATTTCATCCGGCTTGCGAACGGAGAATGCAGCATCATCACAGGCTACATTTTCCTGGACATGCTGACGAACATGGAGCGTATCTCCGACCAGTGCGCGAATATCGGCGTGCATACCATTGCGCTGCGCATGCCTGAGATGGTAGAAGCGGAGCATGATTATATCCACCGTCTGCATCAGGGCGAGGATCCGACCTTCAACCAGCTCTATCAGTTGTATACCGAAAAGTATACGAACCGGGTCCCGGAGGAAGGAAAAACGAAGGAAAAGAGCGTGACAGCTTCGGAGGAGCCCAGGTTCACGGCCGCTGCCGAGCCGGGACAGATTTGAGTTCACAGCTGCATTGTCTAATAGTTAAAGAAGCAGGACAACGTAGGAAATACTGGGATTACGACGTGATATGGCTGGAAGATGATTTATCTGAGATCTATTGTAAATCTTTCAGACAATGCTGGACATGATCTGTCTATGTTGTAAATGAGCTAAGGGACAAATGAACAAAATTTGCGAGTGTACTTGCAAATTTCTGT
>CAMOGO010000323.1 GCA_946614075.1 uncultured Lachnospiraceae bacterium
CGACGCGCGTGGTCACGGCCCGGGAGCTTTCCCTGAAGGAGATCCGTGAAATCCGGGATCATATCCCGGACGAGCTGGAGATCGAGACCTTTGTCCATGGTGCGATGTGCATTTCCTATTCCGGGCGGTGCCTCCTGAGCAATTACCTGACCGGGCGCGACGCGAATCACGGCGCCTGCACCCATCCGTGCCGCTGGAAATACGCCCTGGTGGAGGAGACGAGGCCGGGCGAGTACATGCCCGTCGAGGAGACGGACCGCGGGACCTTCCTGTACAATTCCCGCGACCTCTGCATGATCGAGCATATTCCGGAACTCGTGGCGGCCGGGATCGACAGCTTCAAGGTAGAGGGCCGCATGAAAACGGCGCTTTACGTGGCGTCGGTAGGACGTGCGTACCGGAAGGCTCTGGACGACTATGCGAAGGATCCGGCGCTCTTTGAGGCAAATAAGGACTGGTATGCAAAAGAGGTCCTGAAATGTACGCTGAGGCCTTTTACGACCGGCTTTTTCTACGGAAAGCCGGGCCCGGAGGCGCAGATCTACGACAATGCGACCTACCGCACCGAGTACGTCTATCTGGGCATTGCCCGGGACGTCGCGGAGGATGGCAGCTTTGCGCTCGAGCAGAAGAATAAATTCTCGGTCGGGGAGACGATCGAGGTGATGAAGCCGGATGGGAACGACGTGGAGGCGATCGTCGCCGGGATCTGGGACCTTGAGGGACATGCGCAGGACAGCGCGCCTCATGCCAGACAGCAGATCCGCGTCCTGTTGAAGGATGCGGCGGGAAATCCGATCGTGCCATCTGAGTTTGACCTGCTTCGCCGCGCCGGATCCCGATAGCGCCAGGCAGAAAAAGGAGAAAAAATGACCTTCATCATCCATATATTGGCAGTTATATTTCTGGGATATGGTACGTTGATCGCGCTCCACAGTGGGTTCTTTCCCGGGTCCGGATGGTGGCTCTGGTATATGCTTGCCGCGGTGCTGATCGCGATCCTGGTATATCACAGGTATATGCGGAAGCATCCTGAGGCGAAGCCTTTTCCGGAGTGGTTTATCGTAGGCTTCCGGACGACTCTCGTCCTTTTTACCGTCCTCTTCCTCGGCGTCAGCGCCATGATCGTCCGTGCGATGACACAGCCGGAGCCTTCTCTGGCACCGAGGTATCTCATCGTCCTGGGAGGAAAGGTCAATGGGGCAAGACCCTCGCTGGACCTTCAGCACAGGCTTGACGCAGCGGTCGAGTACTGGCAGGATCATTCCTCCGTCATTGTCATCGTGAGCGGCGGGCAGGGACCGGACGAGCAGTACACCGAGGCAGATGTCATGGCCTACTATCTGGTCAACAACGGCATCCCGCAGGAGCATATCCTGAAGGAGACCAAGTCTGCCAATACCGTCCAGAATATCCATTACAGCGCGGAGCTGCTAAACAGCAAGAGCGCCCCGACCCAGATCGTCACGAGTAATTTCCATGTTCTCAGGGCGATGCTCCTGGCCAAAAAGGCCGGACTGACCAATGTTTCCGCCAATCCGACTCCCTGCGAATGGTACATGATGCCGCATTATTTCCTGCGCGAATTCGCGGCTTTAGCCAAGGACTTTTTCTTCGGAAATATCTGAAAATAGATGCCGGGATATAGTTAAAACTCTTGTTTTTCAGTACAGATTCGATTACAATGTACATAAGTGTCAGAATTTGCTACTGATGCGTGAGGGTTTGTCATCTGGGGGATCCAGATAGAAAGGAAAAAGACCATGAAGAAGTTTATTGAGGAGTTCAAGTCCTTCGCAATGAAGGGCAACATGATCGACCTGGCAGTAGGTGTTGTCATCGGTTCTGCTTTCACTGCTATCGTCAATTCGATCGTTGATGATCTCATTATGCCGATCCTTAGCATCCTGACCGGAAGCCTGGATTTCAGCAATCTGTTCCTTGCCTTAAACGGTGAGAAGTATGCGACTCTGAGCGCTGTCCCGGACGGCGTAGCGGTATTTGCTTATGGTAAGTTCATCACAGCTGTCATCAACTTCCTGATCATCGCACTGGTTCTCTTTGTCATCATCAAGCAGCTGAACAAGCTGAAAAAAGAGGAACCGGCTCCGGAGCCGACCGAAAGAGAGTGCCCTTACTGCATGTCCAAGATCAGCAAGAAGGCTACCAAGTGCGCATTCTGCGGCTCCCTTGTAGAGGCTGAGATTACCGAATAATATTTGCAGGACAAAAAGACGGACATTTCATGGGCCCGAACCTTTTAACTGGGTTCGGGCTCGTGCTTTATAGAAAGAGAGGAAAACAATATGGCCCGAAGCGGTTTTTCCGCTTATGAAACAATCAAAGAAGAGTGGGTGAAAGAGCTGAAAGCGACAGCCACTCTGTATCGTCACAAAAAGACCGGAGCGAAGGTTTTCACCCTGTCCTGTGACGATGACAACAAGGTCTTTATGGCGGGATTCCGCACCCCTGTCTCCGACAGCACCGGCGTGCCGCATATCACAGAGCATTCTGTCCTGTGCGGATCGCCCAAATACCCGGTCAAGGATCCATTCGTCGAGCTGGTGAAGGGATCCTTAAATACGTTCCTGAATGCGATGACCTATCCGGATAAGACGGTTTATCCGGTTGCCAGCTGCAATGACAAGGATTTCCGGAACCTGATGGACATCTATCTGGACGGGATTTTCCATCCGAATACCTACACGAATGATAACATCTTCCGCCAGGAGGGATGGCACTATGAGATGGAGAGCCCGGAGGATGAGCTG
>CAMOGO010000324.1 GCA_946614075.1 uncultured Lachnospiraceae bacterium
CGGCGACCGTTTCCTCGGCGATTTTCTCTCCGGCGACCGTTTCCTCGGCGATTTTCTCTCTGGCGACCGTTTCCTCAGGGATCTCCTCCCCGGCGGCCTTCCCATCGATCTCTCCTGCGATTTCCGCGAGCCGCATGGAGGCCAGGTCGTAGCGCTCGTTCAGCACCTCGCCCTCCTGCTTAAAGACACGCCGCCTCAGGAGTCCCAGGTCCGCATTTTTCTCCAGGATCTCCTCCGTCCGTTTCCACAGGGTTTCGGATCCATCCCGGACACAGGCGATCCGGTTTTGCACCTGGTCGATGAAAACGCCATGATTGAGCCAGCCGACGCCGCCGCTCGCATCGTTTAAAAGCACGGGCTGCACGCGGTCCATCGCATTGGCAAAGCGGGCTTCGGGGGTCTGTTTTGCCTCGAATTCCTCCCAAAGGCCTCTAAGCATCACCGCCTGATCGGCCGGCAATAAGGCGAAAATCCGGTCCGCGGCCTTTTTCTCCCGCTCTTCCTGCGTCGCTTTGCCGGCGGTATCGTATGCGTAGGTCCCTCCCGCATCGATCTCGACCAGATCATGGATCAGGATCATGAGCATCGTTTTGCCTACATCGATCGGCTCATTCGCATACTCCGCCAGAAGGGCGCACATGAGAGCCATGTGCCAGGAGTGCTCTGCGTCGTTTTCCTGACGGCTCCCGTCCGCCAGCCAGGTCTGCCGGAGGATCTCCTTCACCCGGTCAACCTCTCGTATAAATGCTAACTGCTGTTCCAGTCTTTCCATTCAAGCTCCCCCAGCCCGGCCTTTCCCGTCTTCTGATGACGATGAACGAAAGCCCAGACTGTCTCATCCGATCCCCATGACGATGATCGCCAGCACAGCGGCGGCGGACGCCAGGTTTAAAAGAATTCCGATGATCGGCACCCACGGATGTTTCAGTCTATGTCCGAAGGAAACCACTCCTGCGATCACACCTGCCAGGCTCACCAGGATCGACCCCGCCGTCAGGTAAACGCCCCAGTCCGCGACCTCGCCGGAGGTCAGGAAGGCATTCCGGATGCCAAAGCCGATCATCACACAGGCTCCCACGAAAAAGAAGTACGGGAGGATAGGCTGCAAGTCCGGTACTTTACTCCGAAGCTGGTGAAGAAAGCCTCTTTTGGTGTGCTCATAATCCAATGTCATTATTCCCAATGTTACTATTCCTCCTGAGCCGCTCGCGGCGTCGGTCCCTAAGCCAGATAAACAGGAAATAGCCGATGATGCCGCCAAGCGTATTCAAAAGCACGTCATCGATATCACAGCTTCCGACCCTTGTGATCAGCTGGGTGAGCTCGATGAAGACGCTCACGCCGAAGGACCAGGCCGTGATGACCCAGACGCTCCGGTGATACCGGAATAACAGCGGGATGAAAAAGCCAAAAGGAAGAAAGGCCGCAACATTTCCTCCCAGGTTCAGGGCCACCCGCTCAAGCCCTATCTGCCTCCAGTAGATAACATATCTCCGGATCTCCGCAAAGGGCGTGTAATTATAGGAATACGTCAGGCTCCCCGAGGTCCGGCCCCATTCGTCGGCAAAAAACATCAGGTACGCCAGCAAAGTCAGGTACAGCAAAAAGGAAGTCCACCCGGCAATCCGTATCCCGTCCATATATCTGTTCGGTTTCATAATTTCAAACCTGCTTAGAAGCTTAGAATGTGATACGTGACTTATTTTTCGCCAGGCTTACCCCGATAATGATGCAGCCGATGCCCAGGACAATTCCCACCACTAAGAGCACCACACCGATTGCGATCGACAGCGCCCCGTCAAAATGCAGAGCGCCTGCCACAATACTGCCGATGCCTAAAACGACGGAAATCACCAGCATCACGATTCCGATAACGAGCGAAAATGCTCCTGAAAGACTCATGACGCGGTATGCTTTTTCATTCTCACTCATATTTGACTCCTTATCCCCGGTCTGCACCAGTCCTAAAAAACCTTGGTCAAGCTGTCGTGTGTCATTCCTCGCGCTTTCGTCTGTGTCAGGGTCTATCTGGCACCGTACTGCTCATAATAGGCATCGATCGCTTTTTTCAGCGTATCATCGATCACGATCCGTCCCTTGTAAGGCTTGTTGTACAGGAACTCGACGACCTCCGCCATCGTGACGATCGCGGTTGTCTTCATGCCAAAGGTCTCGGAAATCTCCGTCAGGGCAGCCTTTTCGCCCTGTCCGCGCTCCATGCGGTCAACAGACACTACGAGGCCGCAGACCTCGACATCGCCCTGTGCCTTCAGGATCGGATATGTCTCCTGGATCGAAGTTCCTGCCGTCGTGACATCCTCGATGATCACAATCCGGTCGCCGTCTGCGATCGGGCTTCCGAGAAGGATACCCTTGTCGCCGTGGTCCTTGACCTCCTTGCGGTTTGAGCAGTAGCGGACATCCTTGCCGTACAGGCTGCTCATTGCGATGGAAGCGGTGACGGTCAGCGGGATGCCCTTGTAGGCCGGTCCGAATAGGACGTCAAAATCCTCGCCGAAGGTCTCGTGGATCGCTTTCGCATAGTACTCGCCCAGCTTCTGAAGCTGCGCTCCCGTGCGGTAAAAGCCGGTGTTGATGAAGAAAGGCGTCTTGCGGCCGCTCTTGGTCGTAAAATCACCGAATTTCAAAACGTTGCAATCGATCATAAAGCCGATAAAATCCTGCTTGTACTGTTCCATTTTTCTCACCTCTCGTGTACGGCACCGATCAGCTCATGAATATCTTCTACGCCGTAACGGTCCATGTAAG
>CAMOGO010000325.1 GCA_946614075.1 uncultured Lachnospiraceae bacterium
ATGACCGTCTGGTCGTTAAAGATATCGGAATCCTCGGGGAGGACCTCCTTCAGGTCAACAAAGTAGCCGTTGGCTGCTGCGGGGATACCGAAGGAAAGCTCGACCAGATAGATGTCGCAGTCGGGAGTTCCGGCCAGGATAGAGGTATTGATGGACTCAACCGTTCCGCTGTAGGTCAGGTTAACAAACTCCAGAGTTACGTTGTACTTCTCTTCAATCTTTTCAACCACGTCCCAGCGCAGCTGGTCCGCAAGGGTTCCCTGATAGCCGGGATCATCGGTGACGTCCTCGTCAAAGCTGTCATAGTGTTTCTCCCACCACAGACCGATCACGATGTTGCGGGGTTCATCTGCGGAGACAGCCATCGGAGCGGCTGCGGGCAGAATCATGGCGGCTGCGAGAGCCGAACTGACAAATTTCGCAAACTTCTTCATGAAAGTTTCCTCCTTCATTCTTTACCTGTGCTCAGCACCCGAGATCACATGCATTTACTGCCTTGTCCGCAGGTGCCGGGCTAATAATCGCTTATTCGGCAGCGGTCTCTTCCTCGGCCGCTTCCGCGGTCACATCCTCAGCAGGTTCCTCAGCAGCAGCGTCAACAACCGCCTGTCCGACTCTCACGCCGAAGACGTGCCAGTCAGAGGAGGACTCGCACTGCAGCATACATGAATACCTCACAATTTTCAAGAGCAAATTCTTCTCTGCAGGCAAAAAAATAACTGTCCGCACACTTTTATGCGGACAGTCCATGTAAATATTTAGGTTAAACGTTAATCCTAACCCGGATATTTTTATCTAATTAGCTGATTCTTTTGTTACTCTGCCACCGCCAGAATGGCCATGGCCTCTTTTCCGGGCATACGCACGCGCACCTTGCCGCTTTCGCCGGACATCACCGTCTTTCTGGTCATCTCCCAGGTGTCGATCACATCGATGCGGTAGGTTTTGTCCTCCGGCAGAGTGATGTCGTATATGACCGGAGAGCACTTATCCAGATAATACAGATACACCTTCTCGCCGATGTGGCCGGCATACTGGTACTCTGAAGCGATATGCCTGTCCCTCTCCGCGGGAGAGTACCTGAACAGGGCATTGATAAAGAAGTTGTCTGCCTTCTCCCGGAACTCCTCCGCGCTCTTTTCATCTGCGGCATAAAGGGAGAGGAAGCCTGTTGTGTACGGTTCAAGAGGCGCGGGCAGGCTCTCGACAAGCTCCTTTAGATATGCGATCCTTGCCGGGCTCTCGCCGATCAGCTTTCCGCCTCTCGCCCACCAGACAATCGAGTCGTTCACGTCCAGATTGTCCGGATCAATGAAGGTCTCCCCGTGGGTGCAGTAGCCGCCGCAGACCGTCGTGCGCCAGAACCGGGCCGTCATCTCGCGCCCGGAGATATTCCCCCACTGGTGCTGCAGATTGCCCTCGTAGCAGCATTCATCGATCAGGACAGGCTTATTCAGGGCTTGCTGGAACTCGCGCACCCTGTGCAGCTGCTTGCTCTGCCAAGAGGCATGAGTCACGTTCGGGCGGCTCCAGTCATAGGGCTTAAAGCAGTTATGGTTGGAGAGCATGTGCTTATAAGGCTCATTGGCTGACAGATACCCTTCGAATTCAAACCAGTCCTCATCCGTCTTTGCCGCGCACAGATCGTACTCGTTGGCCAGGCTCCACCAGATGTTGGGGAAGGACCCGAAGCGTCTGATCACGTAGTCCAGGTAAATCATATTATCCATTTGCGGCATGCTGGCAAAGCCCCAGCGGTCATAGGGGTGGAAAAGGATCAGATCCACCTGGATACCCAGGTCGAGAAGCTGTTTCAGGCGATATTCAAAGGCATCCCAGAAGGCAAAGTTCGGACGGTCCACATCCCAGCTGCCATCAGCCCTTTTTGCAAAGGCATAAAGGGGCGGCTCATTGTGATTATAGTCGTAATGCTTCGGGAACACGCACATTCTCACCTTGTTGAAGGGTGCCTTCGAGAGTGTGTCGATCGTCTGGTCGACAAGCTCCTTCTCCTGGTTGGCCAGGGCATAAACGGTTGTCCCAAAGGAATGGAAGGGTGTCCCGTCCGCATAGTAAAGGTGAATTCCCTCCGCATGGACAGGGCCGTGGTTTCCCTCCGCGGCCTGTTCCGCCGTAAAGAGGATTTCCTCTGTCTGAACAATACCTCTCACCCGGCACGCATACTCCCCCGCCTCAAGGGGCAGAAAGCGTATCCTGCAATAACCTCCTCCGGCGTAGAAACCCTTAACCTCAGTCTTTTTCCCGCTCTCCCTGTGAATAAATTCCGCGTAAAGGCTAATCCTGGACTGTGAGCCTTCCGGCTCCGCGCAGGGAAACTGCAGTTCAAACATTTCATATTGCTTCATTTTTAAGTAATCTCCTTTATGCGAGCCTGTTAAGCCGCTTACTCCTCCGCACCGCTTCCGAAGGCTCTTACCGCCGCTACTCCCCTCTTCCAGAGGTCTCTGACCTCACCCCTCTTTTCGGGGGCCATTTTCGGCAAATAGCTGGCGGAGCAGGCCAGGCTCTGCTGCATGTGCTCCGGATAAAACCCGCAGGACATGCCTGCCATGAAGGCTGCGCCAGAAGCGGAGAGCTCCGCCCGGTCGGGGATATCGAGCCTGCAGTCCGCAAGGTCGCTCTGCAGCTGCATCAGATACCGGTTGGCCGACGCGCCTCCGTCCGCCTTTAATGTGGTAACCGGGTTTCCGGATACAAGGCTCATGCGCTCCAGGACGTCGGTAACCTGGTGCGCGATGCAG
>CAMOGO010000326.1 GCA_946614075.1 uncultured Lachnospiraceae bacterium
GCCGAGAAGCTGCAGAAGGCCGAGGAGCAGGGGCTTGATATCTATGTCCTCCCGGGAAATCACGATCTCGGGTACATCGGGCAGCAGGATTTTGCCTCTATCTACGCAGACTTCGGCTACGAGGAAGCGTACAGCCGGGACGAAGCCTCTCTTAGCTACTGTATTCTGAGGGAGGAGCTGTGCATTCTGATGATGGACACTGCGGGCTATCCGCCGGAGTGCATCGACCTTCCGGGAGCCGTAGGCGGGACTGCCAGCCGGTCATTTTTTTCGGAGGAAACGCTGCGCTGGGCGGAGGAGATGCTTGCCCTGGCGCAGGAGAAAGGACTGCCGGTACTGTGCGCCGGGCATTACAATCTGCTCAGCGAGGACGGAAACGACCCGGGACAGCCGGATTATTATCTGGAAAATGGAAGCCGGTTCGCCGAGCTTCTGCGGACCTATCAGGTGCCGCTGTATCTCAGCGGGCATCTTCATGCGCGCGTCGTGATGCAGGAGGAGGGGCTGACGGAGCTTGTGACCGAGTATCCGCTGTCCTATCCGACGAGCTACAGCATGCTGGATCTGACCGAGGACAGCATCACCTACGTCCCCCGGTGTGTGAACGTGGACGCCTGGGCCAAGGCGACCGGGCAAACGGCAGCGGAGCTGCTGCATTTCAGCCAGTGGCAGGATGACATGCTAAGGCAGTATTCCTACGATAACATAGACTACATGTCCGAGAAGAACCCGCTCAAACACTCGGAAAGGAATATAGCGGCGGAGTTCTTTTATGCCACGATGCGTGCCTACTGGGACGGCACGATCGCCGAGAAGAGCAAGGAGCTGAAAGCGATGCCGGGTTATTCTTCGTTCTTCCGCTGTGCCAAAGGCTTCGGCCACGGCTTTTGGCTGAAGGACCTCCTCGAAAACGCATCACCTCTGCTCGCCGGATTTGAGCTGAAATACTGATCCGCTGTCAGTGGAAGCTTACCTTGTGGTAAGTATCTTTCATTTGGGTTAGTACTTGCTGCTCACCTGGTTTGATGATAGCATTGATTTATCGAAAAATAACCTGTGAAGGAAAGGAGATAAAAAATGAAGAAGAATCTTGGAATTGTACAGGCGGTTTATCCGATGCCGGTCCTGATGATCGCGGCATACGATGAAAACGGCAAGGTGAATGTGATGAATGCAGCATGGGGGAATATCTGTAATACCGATCGCATCGCTTTATTCATCGATGAGGATCACAAGACGACCCAGAACCTGCTGAAGACAAAGGCATTTACCGTCAGCCTGGCGGATAAGGATCACATGGATGTGGCGGATTTCTTTGGCATCGCCACCGGCAACAAAATGAGCGACAAGTTTGAGCGCACCGGCTACACCGCTGTGAAGAGCGAGTTCGTGAATGCTCCGATCATCGACGAGTTCCCGGTGGTCATGGAGTGCGAGCTGGCAGAGGTCGTGGAGAATGACAGCTTCTACTGCATCGTCGGCAAGATCGTCAACACCGCGGCAGAGGAGAAGGTCCTCAACGAAAAAGGAAAAGTCGACCCGATGAAGCTGCAGGCGCTGATCTTTGACCAGTTCCAGCATGGCTACTACGTGACCGGTGAGAAGGTAGGAGCAGCCTGGAATGCTGGCGCAGGCTTGATGAAGAAATAATCCTAGGTCAAGGCAGATGCAAGACGGGGGAAAGGTCCCTCGTCTTCTTTTTTGGGAAAAAATCACTGGTGTTTTTCGGCATGGAATGCTACCATGTATCACAGGGTTTTGACAGCCTAAGGATGGTAGAAGGAAGATGAGTGAAATAAATCAGGTAGAGAATCAGACAAGAAACCAGGCAAAAAGGCAGGCAGAAAGCCGTGCCGGCAACCTGGATCCGAAAGAGGCAAAAAGGCAGAAACAAATGCCGTGGATCATGCTGGCGTGTGCCGTTGGGATGAACTTCATTTTTCCCGGCATGCTTTACAATACACTGGGTGTATACACACCGATCATTTTACGAGAGTACCCGGCTTTTCCGAGGTCTCTTTTTGTTTTCGCCATCACACTGGGAAATCTGGTGACGGCAGCGGCCAATGTGTTCTACCCGAATCTCCGGCAGAAACTGGGCCTGAGGGGGATGATCCTTTTAGGCGGGGCGGCCATTCTAAGCGGATTGTTTTTGTATTCCTCGGCGCAGAGCCTTCCGATGTTTTATGTGGGAGCCACTCTGATGGGCTTTTCCATCGCCACCTGTGCATCGGTCTCCACGGTGCTGATCGTTAATAATTGGTTCGCGAAGCGCCACGGCACCCTGGTGGCCGTCGCCATGGCCGGCACCGGCATCGGATGCGCCGCTTTCAGCGCGGTCTACGGCGTGTGGATCGACTGGATCGGATGGCGGGCCTCCATGCGGCTCTCGGGCGGCATGGCGGCAGTGCTCATCATCCTCCTGGTCCTTCTCCTGAGGGAAAAACCGGAAGACATCGGGCTTCACAAGCTCTGGGAGGAAGAAGCGGAAGAGAGAGCGGCGGATAAGGCAGCGGATAAGGCAACGGATAAGGCAGCGGAAAACACACAAGAGGCAGGCATTCAGACAAGCACGGATAAAGGAACGGACAAAAATCCGGAAAACGAGGACACGAAGGGAGATACGTCCGGAAAAACAAAATCCGCGAATGTCTTCGCGGTACCTGCCTATCGCGCCGTGATGGCGATGGCATTCCTCATCGGCCTCATTTTCTACGCGATGCTCAGCAACATGACGGTAGAGGCAGGAGATATCGGCCTC
>CAMOGO010000327.1 GCA_946614075.1 uncultured Lachnospiraceae bacterium
AGGATCGGTACGCGCGGCAGGTAGACGATGCGGAAATGATCCGGCTGCATCCAGTTGAAGCCCTGTCCCGGAACGATAAGGACTCTCTTCGCCTTCAGGAAATCGAGTGCGAACTTGTTATCGTCCGTGATGTTAAAGCGCTTCACATCGATCTTCGGGAAGATGTAGAAGGCTGCCTTCGGGCGTTTGTAGCTGATGCCGGGGATCTCCGAAAGAGCCTCGCAGATCGCGTCGCGCTGCTCGTAGATACGGCCGCCGGGTACAATGTACTCATTGACGCTCTGGTAGCCGCCGAGGGCCGTCTGGATGATCGACTGTCCGGGGACATTCGAGCAGAGGCGCATATTGGAGAGCATGTTGACGCCCTCCATGTAGTCGCGGCCGAGGTCCTTGTTGCCGGAGAATACCATCCAGCCGACCCGGAAGCCGCAGATCATGTGCGACTTTGACAGACCGTTGAAGGTCACGCAGAAAAGATCCGGCGCCAGGGATGCGATCGAGATATGCTCCTCGCCATCCATGACCAGGCGGTCATAGATCTCGTCCGCCATGATCATCAGACCGTGGCGGCGTGCCAGATTGACGATATCCTCCAGGACAGCCTTCGGATACACCGCGCCGGTGGGGTTATTCGGATTGATCACGACGATGGCCTTCGTCCGGTCGGTGATTTTTGACTCCATGTCCGCAAGATCCGGCATCCAGTCTGCCTCCTCATCGCAGATGTAATGCACGGCATGGCCGCCTGCCAGGTTGACACAGGCCGTCCACAGCGGATAGTCCGGCGACGGGACCAGCACCTCGTCTCCATTATTTAAAAGGGCATGAAGCGCCAGCTGGATCAGCTCGCTGGCTCCATTACCGGTGTAAATATCCTTCATCTCGACATTCGGGATGTGCTTGATCTGCGCATACTGCATGATCGCCTTCCGCGCCGTGGCCAGGCCACGTGCATCGGAGTATCCTTCCGAATCAACGATCGACATGCGAATATCCGTCACGATCTCCTCCGGCGCACGAAAACCAAACGGCGCCGG
Organism: uncultured Lachnospiraceae bacterium; assembly: GCA_946614075.1. The sequence goes on from CAMOGO010000327.1 coordinate 1,038, forward strand.
ATTTCCGATATTCAGCTTCAGGACATGCATGCCCTGCTCCTCCATCCGCGCGGCCTCATCGACGACCGGTCCTCTCACATCATACAGTACATTATCCAGCTTGCTTGATTTCGAAAATTCCATACGTCATCTCCCATTTTGTCAGAAAAAATTTCTCTTATTCTAACTCAAGGACTCCGTAAAAGCAAGATTTTTTGTCGCGATGAAGACAGGGGACGGTTCTCTGTCTTCAAACCCTCCCCTGTCTTCGTTTGCCTTGATTTAGATTGCCCCTACGGACTCCCCGTGCCGTATGACTTTCCACTCGGTCGTCCGGTTCAGGAGAGAGAGGATCTGCAGCGGAATGAAGGATGCCATGAAGAGCGGGAAAAGAAATACGCTGGCGCTGTGGATCTCCTGATGCGAGAGCCACCGCAGCCAAAAGGCAAAAGCTGTCATCGCGATGATCGAGAGGATCAGGAATGCTCCTGCAAACCCTGCCCAGGTCTTCACGGTCCCTTGCGTCATTGCCCCCAGGAAAAAGAGCAGACCCGGCAGGACAGAGAATGCCTGGGCGAAGGGGGTGCAGAGGAAAAAGCACATGTCCACGATACGCCTGGTACTTGCCTCGGCCGGGAAGTGCAGCAGGCGGGGCACCATTTTCTCTGCGGCGGACATGATGCCGCTGCACCAGCGCTTCCGCTGCGTCAGGGACATGGCAAAGGAAAGAGGAGCCTCATCAAAGGTGACGGCCTCCGGGACCCACCACACCCGTTCGCCGAGCTCGGCGCACTGGGCGGCAAACTCGGCATCCTCCGCGATCGTCGTGGTGTTCCAGCCTCCCATTTTTTCCAGGACGCTCCGATGGACCATCATTCCTGTGCCCACGAGCTTGGCAGACAGGCCCAAGTGGGATCTGGAGCGGCTGAAAAAGGTATCATTCATCGCAAAGTACAGCGCATAGCAGCCGCTCACCCAGGAGGAGCGGGGATTTTTCACCCGTTGTCTGCCCTTGGCTACCTTGGCGCCCGCTGCTACGGCATCATTCATCCGGGCCAGGAAATCCGGATGAACCACATTGTCCGCATCAAACAGGCAGAACGCATCGTACGCCCAATCGGACCGGCCGCCCGCTCTCCGAAGCCACCCGTCACCGGCCTGGCCATCCATTTCCCGCGCCTGCTCTCCATCAGACTGGCCTCCATCCTTCCGGCGCCGGTCGATCAGCCAGCTGACCGCCTCCTGCAGCACATCTCCCTTGCACCGGATCCTGCCCCGACACCGGAGGATCTTCGCGCCGGCCGCCATGGCCTCTATCTCCGTTCCGTCCGTGCAGTTATTCGGGATCACATAAATGTCGTACATCTCGTCGGGATAATTCTGCTCGCGCAGGCTTCTCACCAGATCTGCGATCACCGCCTCTTCATTTCTCGCCGGGATCAGGCAGGCAAAACGAGTCTTCGGCGCCCGCCGAGTGAAGGCCCGGCTTTTCTTCCAGAACATCAACGCCGTGGCGAAGAACCACACCGAAAACGCCTTGAGTAATATAGAAATCGTCCATGCCGGAATCGTAAACAGCATTTCTTTTCATCCTCCTTTTTTCCTCATCCGATAACATCTTAGCATCCGATTCTTACAATCACGTGACAGAAGACAGAGAACCGTCCCCTGCCTTCGAGTCCCCTGTCTTCCCTGTCTTCCTCGTCGTCACTGCCAATATATCCAATGTTTTT
>CAMOGO010000328.1 GCA_946614075.1 uncultured Lachnospiraceae bacterium
GCCGCCATTATTCATTCTTAATGAATTAGTATACATAAATTTCCGACATTCGTCAAGTATTCCGACTAAATAATCGATTGAAATATAAGGGAAATCGAAGTAAAATAGGAGACAGTCTTAGCGACTGTCCTGATCCGGCGGTTCGCGCGAGAACGCAGCAAAATCAACTAATATCAAAGGAGGAGCTTCTTCATGGATGCCGCTGAAAGAGTTTTGATCGTTTATTATTCCCTCGAGGGCAACACCGGCTTTGTAGCCGACGAGTGCAAAAAGCACCTGAATCTCTCTGTTCGCAGACTGATCGTTCAGAATGAGCCGCCCAAAAGGGGCATCATGAAATTCTTAAAGGGCGGCAGCAGCGCTCTGAGAGGATTGACCCCCGAGCTTGCCAACGTTGACATCCGCCTGGATCGTTTCCAGACGATCATCCTCGCCTGCCCGGTCTGGGCCGGCACCTACCCGCCGGCCATGAACTCCTTCCTGAAGGAGTATCCGATCGGCGGCAAGGACATTTACCTGATCGGCACCTCAGCCGGCGGCAATGCGGAAAAGATGTTCGACACGATGAAGAGCAAGCTTGCCGGCAATAATATCCTGGGCACCCTGAGCCTGACGAAACCTCTTAAGAATAAAGAGGATACCGCGGCAAAGGTCGCCGATTTCTGCGCCAAGATGCTGGCTCACTAAAGGATGAGATTCTCCAGGCCGTGATCCCGGCTCACTGAAGAATGTGATTCTCCAGGCCGTGATCCCGGCTCACTGAAGAATGTGATTCTCCAGGCCGTGATCCCGGTTTACACCGATCACGAAGTCAAAATGGCCGCACTTGGTGCACATGTAAAAATCCTCGCGCGGGAAGATTTCCTGGGTATCTTCGCGGAAAAAGTGCTCGCCGCCGTTTGTGGCGAGGGCGTCTGCACGCGCCTGGATCTCCTGCCGTATCGCATTTTCCGTCTCTTCAGCCTGTTCCGAAAGGAGCAGGCTTTTAATATATTCGGCGCAAAGCACGTCCTCATTGGCCCGGCGCACACCGGCATTGCCCATCGCGACGAGCGATACGATCTCCGGATTTTGCTGACGGATGTAGCGCGCCACGGCAGGGGCATTGAGCAGGCTTCCGGTCACGATCTCCGTGGCACCGGCCGCATTGACGATCCCCTGCGTCCCCGCACTGGTCGTATGGATGATGGTCTTTCCGGCAAAATCCACGCCCGCGCACTGGCTCGGCGAGTTTCCGTAGTCACAGCCAGGGATTTTGGCCCCGCCGCGCTCTCCGAAAAGCACCCAGTCCGGATGTTCCCTTTTCAGCGCAAAGGCATCCTCCTCCCGTCCGACGGGGAGGATCTTTTTGGCTCCGGCGGCAAACAGATAGCATTCCAGTGAAAAAGCGCGGAAAACATCAATGATGACGGTCAGCCCCTCGGCTTTCTTCGCTCCCTCGATCAATTCCAGGATTCGTACTTCCATGTCACTTTCCTCCTTGTTTTTTTCTCTCCAGCTCCTCGCTCCGCATGCGGCCTCGCTCCTCGTAGCGCTCCAGGAAGCTGTGATCGATCCCGTCGGATTTGTACCCCGGGAACGTATCCAGGCAGACATTATGCAGGCTGTTGAAAATACTCTGCTCGATGCCGGGGTTCGTCTTTTTCAGCTCCCGGATCAGGTTCTTCGTCTCCAGCCGCTTGGAGGTGCTGCCGTCGTTGCCGGTTGCCTCGCTCAGCTCCGTGAAACGGCAGGCGCAGCGGATGAACTCGAGTTCATTGTACCGGCACCAGGCGATGATGTCGTCCTCGTGAATCCCGTAAAGAGGCCGGATCAGCTCCATCCCCTCGAAATTCTGCGAGTGGAGCTTCGGCATCATGCCCTGCAGCTGCGACCCGTAAAACATCGCCATGACCGTCGTCTCGATGACATCGCTGAAATGATGCCCCAGCGCGATTTTGTTGCAGCCCAGCTGCTTGGCATGATTGTAAAGATACCCGCGGCGCATCCGGGCGCAAAGATAGCACGGCGACTCCACCACGCTGTTTGTCACGTCAAAAATATTCGTCTCGAAAATCGTAACCGGGATGTGCAGAAGCTCGGCGTTGCTCTCGATCTTTTTTCGGTTGAGCTCATTGTACCCCGGATCCATCACCAGGTACACCAGGTCAAAGGGCACATCGCTGTGCCGCTGCAGCATCTGCATCAGCTTCGCCAGTAGCATGGAGTCCTTGCCTCCCGAGATGCAGACGGCGATCTTATCCCCCTCCTCGATCAGCTGGTAGCGCTTGATCGCCTGGACAAAGGGGCTCCAGAGCGCATGGCGGAATTTTTTCGTGATACTCTGTTCTATTTTCTGATAAGGCTCTAAAACTCTTGCCAATCTTGTTCTCCTTCATGATCGGATCCCGAGGTCTGTTTCGGGAAACTATTCACTATTCTTCATTTTGCCGGGTCAGGTCCTTTAGCGGGTCAGGTCCTTCACGACCTCACCGGCGATGATGAGTCCGGCCACCGAGGGCACAAACGAGATCGACCCCGGCACACTGCGGCGCGTCGTCTGCTCTTCGCTTTCCGCCGGCTTGATCGCTTCCTCTGTGGAATACACGACCTTCACATGCTCCACCCCTCTCTTGCGGCATTCGTGCCGCATGACACGGGCCAGCGGGTCCTGCTTCGTCTCGTACAGATCCGCCACGGCGAACTTCGTCGGGGCCAGCTTATTCCCGGTCCCCATGCTGGAAATGACCGGAACGCCGGCCTTGGCCG
>CAMOGO010000329.1 GCA_946614075.1 uncultured Lachnospiraceae bacterium
CCGGAGGCATTATTTTACGCGGTACAGCTCATCTGGCTTCGGCCGGTCGAGGTACCGCACATTTTCACCATTTTTCAATATTCTGTCGTTTCCGCCGGTTATTTTGCCTATGACCGCGGCGGGGATACCCTGTTTTTGCAGTTCTATTACGACTGCGGGACCGTCGGGGGCCGCTATCAGCATGGAGCCGCTGGACATGATCTGATAGGGGTTTACGTCGAAGTATTCGCAGATTTCTATGGTTTCCTGCCGGACGGGGATTTTTCTGACGTCGACTGTCAGGCCGCATCCGGCTGCCTCAGCGATCTCCCAGAGTGCTCCGAATATACCGCCTTCTGTTACGTCGTGCATGGCGTGAACGCCTGCCCTTTTTGCGGCAGCGGCGTCTTTTACGACGGAGATGTATTTTGCGAATCCGGCTGCTGTGTCGATGAGTTCGGCCGGGAGTCTGGTCAGAAGCTGTTCGCGGTGTTCTGACGCAAGGATCGATGTTGCCTCGAGGCCGATCCATTTTGAGAGGATCAGGTGGTCGCCCGGTCTGACATTCTGCGGATCGAGCAGCTGTCCTTCCGGGGCAAATCCGATGCCCGACGCGGTGAGTACAGGCTGTTTTACAACGTCGGTAATCTCTGTATGTCCTCCCAGAATCTCCATATCCAGTTCTTTACAGACTGCCTCCGCGTCCTGTACCATCCTGCGGATGGCCTCTTCTTCTGTCTCCGGGGGCAGGAGTGCCGTCAGCATGATGCCGACCGGTTCGGCTCCGGATGCCGCGAGGTCATTGGCTGTCACATGAACGGCAAGTCTGCCGATGTACTGAACGGTTCCTGTGATCGGATCCGTGGACATGATACAATCGTATTCACCAAATCCTACGACGGCGCAGTCCTCCCCTATACCCGGTCTTACTTTCACATCATCATTTCTGTATCGGATCTTGCCGAATATCAGTGATTTGAGAAGGTCACTGTCCAGTTTTCCAGTTTGTAACATATCTACACCCCCATCATCTGAAGGAGCTCTTCCTCCGTTATGATCGGGATGCCGAGTTCCTTAGCCTTTTTATTCTTGCCGGATGTTGAAGTAATATCATTATTGATAAGGTAATCCGTCTTGCTTGTAACGCTTCCCGTCGTTTTGCCTCCTGCCGCCTCGATGGCTGCCTTGGCCTCATCTCTGTTGGCGAAATGATTGACCTTACCAGTGATCACGAAGGTGAGTCCCTCCAGGGCGCTCCCGCTCTGCTCGAACGTCTCATCTAATGTAAGAACTTCCTCAAGGGCATCCACGATGGACGCATTGGCGGGGTCTGCGAAAAAGGATTCATATCCTTCCGCCAGGACTTTGCCCACCCCGTCGATATTCTCAAGTTCCTCACAGGTAAGAGCACGCATCTTCTTCCAATCGTTCTCACAGTAGGACGCGATCACCTTCGCATTGGCCAAGCCGATCCCCGGCACACCAAGACTGCTCAAAAGTCTGTCCGGACTCGTATGGGATGCTGCTTCCGCTGCCGCCACGAGATTCTCGTATGATTTTCTGCCGAATCCATCCATCCCGGTGATCCTGTCCTCGAACCTGCTCAGTTTGAAAAGATCTGCAGGCTCCGTGACCATGCCCTCGTCCACCAGTTTCTCGAGGGTCGCCTCCGAAAGGCCTTCGATGTTCATGGCGTTTCTCCCCGCGAAATGCGCGAAGCTTTTGATTCTCTTCGCAGGACAATCAGGGTTTTCGCACCAGAGTGTCTTGATCCCCTTCTCATCGCGGATCACGGCTCTGCCACCGCATACAGGGCATGCCTCAGGCAAAGCATCCGGACCGCTTCCCGTCAGATTCTCCGCGATCTGCGGGATGATCATATTCGCTTTGTATACCGTCACCGTATCGCCCGGCCTCAGTTTGAGACTCTCCAGGATGCTCACATTATGCACGGAAGCTCTCGTCACCGTTGTCCCTTCGAGCTCCACAGGATCAAACACGGCGATAGGATTGATGAGGCCTGTCCTGGAAGGGCTCCACAGGATCTCCCGGAGGACCGTCTCCTTCGTCTCGTCGCGCCACTTGAAGGCCATGGAATCCCTCGGAAACTTTGCAGTGCTCCCAAGAGACCTGCCGTATGCGATATCATCGTATATGAGCACGAGCCCGTCCGATGGGAGAGGATACTCCGCGACCTTTGCAGAATAAGCATCGATCTCGCCGATGATGGTGCTCCCGTCTACTTTGACGTACTCCACCGTTTCAAATCCCAGCTCCTTGAGATGCTCCAGCTGCTCATGTCTGTAGTCCCGTTCTATCCCGGATGCCACAGAAAAGGCGTAGAACCTCACGTGGCGCTCCGCGGTGATCTTTGTGTTCAGCTGCCTTACCGTCCCCGCGCAAAGGTTTCGCGGGTTTTTGTATCTGGCGTCTGCGTCTCCTATGGTCTCGTTGATGGCTTCGAAGTCTTCGTATGCGATGACCGCTTCCCCTCTGACGACGAGCTGCTCGGTCTGCGGGATCTTAAGGGGCACGTTGTCGAACACTTTTGCATTGGCGGTAATGACTTCCCCGGTGACTCCGTCGCCTCGCGTCACGGCCTTGGTAAGCTCGCCGTTTTCATAGGTGAGGACTATGGTGAGGCCGTCCAGCTTCCAGGAAAGGAGGCCTTCTTTGTCTCCGAGCCAGGACCGCAGCTGCTCCGGCTCCTTCGTCTTGTCCAGGGACAGCATCGGGGAAGGATGCTGCTCTTTTGGCAGGCTGCT
>CAMOGO010000330.1 GCA_946614075.1 uncultured Lachnospiraceae bacterium
CGCCGACCAGGTTCTTGCCACCGTTGGAAGCGCCGTAGTGGCAGCTGACGCCGGTCATGTGACCGCTGCGTCCCATGTGGCCGCCCATTGCGCCGAGTGCCATGAACATCTGAGGCATGGAGTCGGAATTGTGGGTACGTGCCGGAGCCCAGCCGGTCAGGAGGGCAACCTTGACATCCTTGCCCATACGGACTGCCAGATCCTCGATCACAGCAGCGTCAACACCGGTGATCTCAGAAGCCCATGCCGGATCCTTGGCAACGCCGTCCATCTCGCCCAGGATGTAATCCTTGAGGTTCATAGCCGGATCCGCGCCTTCAGGCATGTGATCTGCGTCAAAACCAACGGTGCAGCTGTTCAGGAAATCCCAGTCGATCAGGCCAAGCTCTTCATCCTTGGTCAGCATGACATAGGCCAGAGCCAGCAGCATCGCGTGGTCGGTACCAGGATGGATCGGAATCCACTGTGCCTCCATGGCAGCAGCGGTCTCGGTATAAATCGGGTCGATGCAGACAAACTTTGCACCGGCCTTCTTTGCCAGCATAAAGTTATAAGTCGGGTTACCACCGGAAGACCATGCCGGGTTGGAACCAAACATGATGATCAGCTCACTGTTTCTCAGGTCGAGACGGTCATTGGTGCTGTACTCACCAAAGCCATCCTCCATGCCGAAATAGTCAGGACCATAGTACCAGGAACCCCAGGACAGAGTACCATCGGCAGCGATGTAGCCGCCCTTGGCGTTCATGACCTTGCCGCCCTCACCCGCGCTGGTCGCGAAGAAAGCTCTCGGGCCATAGGTATCGCCGATACGATTGACCTCGTCGGCGACAATCTGGAATGCCTCATCCCAGCTGATCGGCTCCCACTCGTCGATGCCTCGCAGCTCGCCGTTGATCTCAACGCCGCCCGGCTGCCAGTTCTTTCTCTTCATAGGGGTCTTCAGACGATCTGCCGAATAAACCTCCTGACGACGCGCACGTCCACGGACGCAGGCTCTCTGCTGCAGGTAGTCCGGGGTATCCTCGTGGGTATCGTCGGTCTTCTGACGGACAACGACACCATCGACAACCAGAGCTTTGTTCAGGCAGCGGCCACCGCAGTTATTCCAACATGCGGCAGTCACCCACGTTCCCTGCTCCTCCAGATCCACGATCGGATCATGCTCCATCATCGCCTCTTCTGCATTGGCAACAATGGAGCTTTTTCTGCTTCCCATCAGGGACAGGCCAGCGACCGCCGCCGTTGCAGCTGCGCTTCCTTTGAGGAAATCGCGGCGGCTGATCTTGCCATTCATCGTCTTGTTAATAAACTTGGACATGATGAACTCCTTTCTTGTGAAAATCGGTTACTCTTTGGACAGGCTCAGGAAGAACTTTTTCGGTCATCTGCTCTGGGCATTACATTATTTCTTCCCTCACGTCCGTTTTCACAGACATTTTACAATTTATGGGGCATATCACGCAATGGTCACACCCCCGGGATGTGAGGCATAAGCAACACTCCCGCCATTCTGTACCGTTAGGTGTGTCAGACCGTCCCCGCTGACACACTCCCTTGCAACCTCGTCCATTGTTGCTATAATGGATAAATGACTGCAACTCGTCGAAAGGAGACCCTTATGATAGAAACTAAAACAGCAGGAGCTGGCCTTCCCCTGACCTCCTTCGCCCTGAAGATCATCGCCATGACCACGATGGTGATCGACCACATCGGCTTCCGCTTTATCGCAGACGCCGCGACACGCCTTCCCTATCGCGTCATCGGCCGGGTAGCGTTCATTCTCTACGCCTTCCTCATCGCGGAGAGCTTCTACCACATAAAGAAAAAGCCTGACCGCGTCGGCTATCACGCAGTCAAGCTTCTCGTGCTGTGTCTCATCTCGGAATTTCCGTACAATTACATGTCATCCGGCAGATGGCTGCGTCCGGATTCGCAGAGCGTCATGCCCACCCTGGCCCTGGGCTTTATCGCCCTCGCCGTGACCAGCTACCTCACGGAGAAAATCACCGGCGCTACGGCAGATCGGACTTCCGCCAACTCCCACGACACCGCTGCGAACCCAGGCCAGACCTCCCCGTCCGGGCTTTCCCGGGTTCTTTTGGTGGTCTGCGTCGCTGCCATCTGGGTCGGCACTGCTCTCGTGAATTACCGGATCAAGAGCAATTACTCCTTTGCCGGCATTTTCCTGATCGGCTTCTTTTACCTGTATCTGAGAAAGGCCGACAGCCTCTCCTTCCTCGGCCGGGCAGCCGCCGTGGCCTTAGTCCTCGCCGCCTACATGGCGCTTCTCACCTGGTCCGGTGCCCATTTCGGCGGCTGGGAAGCCATGGTGCAGCGCGCCAGTGAGCTGAACTGGTGGTATCTCGGCATGGCACTGCCCAGCATCCCGATCCTGCTGTACAATAGACAGCTGGGCTACGCCGGGCGCGGCTTCCGGTACATCTACACTTGGTTCTACCCTGTGCATCAGCTCATCTTCGGGCTCATCGCCACCCCGCTGTAGAGCCGCCCGCCGCCTGGCTCAGCACCCCGCCCGCCCCGGCTCCCGCCTCAGCACCCCGCCGCTGCATATTGATCTGCGGAAAATGCCAGATGCATACGAAGCCAGTGTCTATCGTGTTGCTAGAAGTTCGTCGTTCAGTACTGCGATATTGCTCGGAAAATTTACGAATAAAACAAGGGCAAAAATTCCAAACTCGCTTGGTGACTGGGTCGGGCTAAAGCCCTTCCCGTCACCTG
>CAMOGO010000331.1 GCA_946614075.1 uncultured Lachnospiraceae bacterium
TGCAGAAGGAGATGGCGGCGGATAAAGAGCCGGAGTCCGAAAGAACTGAGGAGACCGACAGTACGCCGGAATCCGCCGGACAGCCGGAGGAAACGATCGGCAGGACGGCACATCTGAGCGGTGCGGAGGAAGATCCCGCCGGCAACCAGGTCCGGCTCCTGTCGTATATCCATGATCATTACACCGAGGACATATCCGTGCAGGACCTCTCTGATTTTATGGGCTACTCGGAGGTCCACACGAGCAGGCTCTTCAAGCAGTACTTCGGGCAGACTTTCGTCAGCTATCTCGCCCACTACCGGATGAGAAAGGCGGCCCACCTGCTTCTGTACACCGACCAGAATGTCAGGGAGATCGGAAAAGCTGTGGGATACTCCAACTCCAATTATTTCGGGAAGGTCTTCCACAGGATCTATGAGATGACGCCGTCGGAATACAGGGACGCCCGGAAAACTTCGTAGGAGAGACGCCTGAACGGTTATCGAAAAAACGTCAAAACAGTGAGGGGACAGAAATTTATCCCGGTTTGATCTTTTTTTATTCTTTAGAGGTAAAACACGTATTTTTATAATTGTAAACAGGTGAATTTTCATCTGAAGAATTAATACATCATTTTTTCCGGTACAAACCGGCAGAAAGGGGAAAGGGATTATGAAAAAGAAACTGATTAGTTTGATCCTTTGTGGAACTATGGCGTTTGCGGCTCTGACCGGCTGCGGACTTTCCGGCGGCACTGCAGCATCCAGCAGCGAGCCCGCGGCAGAGGGCGAGGCAGCTCCCGCGGCAGAAGGCGAGGCGGCTCCCGCAGCAGATGCGGCAGCTCCCGCTGAGGGCGCCATCACACTTACCATGGCAGAGGTAAACCCTCTGGACAACACCGTCTGCGGCGCTATGGACCTCAAGTTTAAGGAAGAAGTCGAGAAGATTTCCGGCGGCCAGATCCAGATCGACCTGCAGGGCGGCGGCGTCCTGGGCGTTGAGGCGGACGTACTCGACGGCATGCTGGGCGGAACAGGTACAGTCGATATCTGCCGTATCTCCGCATTCGCGCTGTCTTCTTACGGCACAAAGAAGTCTGTCCTTCTTTCTCTGCCTTACACATTCCGCGACAGAGAGCATTTCTGGGCTTTCGCAAACAGCGATCTCGGACAGGAATTCCTGAATGAGTCCGAGGAAATGGGCCTTGGCGTACGCGGTCTGTATTTTGGCGAAGAAGGATTCCGTCACTTCTTCACAGTTAAGGATAAGCCGATCACAACTCCCGCTGACATGAAGGGCATGAAGATCCGTGTCTCCAACGACCCGATCATGACCGAGATGGTTAAGAGCCTTGGCGCTACTCCTTCTCCCGTTTCCATGAGTGAGATCTACTCCTCCATGCAGAACGGCACCATCGACGGCGCTGAGCAGCCCACTGTTAACTACGCTGGCAACAGCTTCCAGGAAGTCGGCCCCAACCTTACACTGGACGGCCACACACTGGGCGCTATGATGACCATCATCACTGACAACGCATGGAACAAGCTGACAGAAGAGCAGCAGGGCTGGATCCTTGAGGCCGGCAAGGCCGCTTCCGCTTACTGCCGCGAAGTTTCCGAGCAGAAGGAGAACGAAGTCCTTGAGCAGCTCAAGGCTGACGGCATCAACGTAATAGAGATCACAGACAAGACAGATTGGCAGGCAGCCTGCAAGCCCATCGCTGACCAGTATGCGTCCGGCGATCTCGCAGCTGTATACCAGAGCATTCTCGACGTGAAGTAAGAGTACAGATCGGAGGGTAATATGCCTGCTTTTTTTGATACTTTGAGAAAAATTGAGCCGGTATACAACTTTGTATACAAGGTGTTCATGGTCATCTGCAAGCTCCTTCTGGTGGCGGATATCCTGATCACGACCTGGATCGTACTTGCGCGTTATATTAAAGTGATCCCCGCACCCAACTGGGGCGAGGAGCTGATCCTGACACTGATGTCCTACATGGCGGTTCTGTCCGCTGCGCTGGCCATCAAGAGAAACGCCCATATCAGGATGACAGCGTTTGACCGCTATCTTCCCGATAAGGTAATCATCACACTGGACCTGATCGCGGACCTCGCAGTCCTCACACTGGCCATCGTCATGCTGACGACGGGCTGGTCCTACGCCACAGGCCTGGGCGCAAAGGGAACCTTCATTTCCATGCCCTGGCTGTCCAAGTTCTGGCAGTACTTCCCGATCCCGCTGGCGGGCATCGCGATGATCTTCTTCGAGATCGAGAGAATTATTATTGATATTGAGAGATATTTCGGCAGAAAGGAGGAAGAAATCTGATGAGTGAATCCACTGCTATTGCATTGCTTCTTGCTTCTTTCCTGATCATGGTATTCCTTCGCTTCCCGATCGCGTATTCGGTGGCGATCTCCACACTTCTGTGCCTGTCCTATATGGGACTGCCGCTGGCAACCCTGACCCAGCAGATGGTCAAGGGTATCAGCTCCTTCTCACTGATGGCTGTTCCTTTCTTCATCACCATGGGCGTCCTGATGGGCTCGGGCGGTATATCGGAGAAACTTCTGAACCTGGCTGACGCATGCGTAGGCTGGATGACCGGCGGCCTGGCAATGGTTAACATCGTTGCCTCCTATTTCTTCGGCGGCATCTCCGGTTCCGCGTCTGCTGACACGGCTTCCCTGGGTTCCCTTGAGATCCCGATGATGGTCAACAGAGGCTACGACGTAGACTTCGCGACGG
>CAMOGO010000332.1 GCA_946614075.1 uncultured Lachnospiraceae bacterium
GAGCCTCCGTTTCAACCGCCTCGATGACCTCGTCGCATCCGTCGGCATTCCCTCCTGCAAGCTCTGCACCTACTGCTGGAACGGACAGGAATAATACGGAAAGCAGTTCTGAAATAAGTATTGAAAAAGGCAGGAAGCCGACTGATGACCAGTCGTGCTCCCTGCCTTTTTTTCATTAAAGATGACTCATCCGTAGTGCGTTTAGCCCTGGAATTTCCGGTAGCCGGTTGTGAAATCGACGAGGTTCTTCAGTTCTTTTCCATCGCGGAACGCGGCCAGGTTGTCGGCGGCGATGTGGACGATGCGGACGAGAGTCTCGTGCAGATGATAGAAACCGGAAATATGAGGGGTGATCATGACATTTCTCGTGCCCCACAGGAGGTGCTTCTCCGGAAGCGGTTCGGGGTCGGTGACATCGACGCAGGCACCGCCGAGATGGCCGGTTTCGCAGGCCTCGATCAGGGCATCGGTGTCGACAGCCGTACCGCGGCCGATATTCAGGAAGATTGCTCCCTTCTTCATCAGGCCGAAGGTCTTCGCGTTAAAGATCTTGTAGGTTGCCTTGGTGCCGGGCAGAGCGGAGAATACATAGTCAGCCTGCGGCAGGAGCTCCTCGAGGGCATCCATCGTGTAAAGGCCTTCCAGGTAGTCCGGCTTCGGGGCTTTGTGGGCGCGGATGCCATAGACACGGCTGCCGAGGGCGTTCATGCGCTTGGCAAACTCGCCGCCGATGTCGCCGAGTCCGATGACCAGGGTCGTCGAGCCGTAGATCGAGCGGACCTGGCCGTTGTCGCCCCAGATGTGGGCGGACTGGTCGTGCCAGTACAGCGGGAGCTTCTTGATCATCGCCAACAGCATGGCCAGCATGTGCTCGGAAAGGGCGAGGCCGTAGGCGCCGGTGGCGTTGGTCAAAAGGCATCCCTCAGGAAGCACGCCGGGGGCGGTGAAGCCGTCGGTGCCGGCGCTGTTGAGCTGGATCCATTTCAGGTTCGGTGAGCCATTGATGCGGGCCGGCGGGACATTGCCGATGATGATCGTCGCGTCCTGGATCATCTCATCGGTGACATCAGCACCCTGTGCATAGGTAAATGCAGCATCCGGCATGATCGACTCAAACAAAGCCTTGTGGTCATCCTCTGCCGGGATCGTTACCAAAATTCTTTCCATCTTCTCTCCTCCTATATGCTCTTATCTTCCCTTCAGATACTCCTCCAGGAATTGATACAGCTCCTCCATCTGCTCGTCGGTGCCGATCGTGATCCGCAGATAATCCGAGATCCGCGGGGCGTCAAAATACCGGACATAGATGTCCGCGGCGCGCAGTGCGGTGAAAAGCTCCTTCGCCGGTACTCTCGCGTGCTTTGCGAAAATGAAGTTCGCGGAAGGCTCGGGGAAGGTGAAACCAAGCTCGGTAAGGCGCTTTTTTGCCCTTTCCCGGGTCGCGATGACCCGGCCCACCATCTCGTGGAAATACGCGTCATCCTTCACAGCCTCGACGCCCGCTGCCAACGCGGTGCGGTTCATCGTGTAGGAATTGAAGGAGTACTTCACGTCACTCATCGCCTTGATCAGCTTCGGATTGCCGATGGCAAAGCCGATGCGCATGCCGGCGAGCGACCTTGATTTGGAAAAGGTCTGCACGACGAGCAGGTTGTCATACTTTGCGACTAAGGGCAAAGCGCTTTCCCCGCCGAAATCGATGTACGCCTCATCCACGATGACGACGACGTCCGGATTATGCCGGATGATCTCCTCGACCTGGTCAAGAGGCAGGTAAAGAGAGGTCGGTGCATTCGGATTCGGAAAAATCACGCCGCCATTCCCAGCGGTTTCGCCGCACTTTCCGGTTTCGCCGCATTCGCTGACATCACCGAAGTAATCCTCCGGCCGGATGCGGAAATCCTCATCGAGGGCCGGTCTGCGGTACGGGATCCGATAGAGATCTGCCCAGACACTGTAAAAGGAATAGCTGATGTCCGGGAAAAGGATCGGCTTATCCGAATTAAAAAAGGTCAGGAAGGCCATGGCGAGGACGTCATCGCTTCCGACACCGACAAAGACCTGATCCGGCGACACACCATAGCGGTCTGCCAGGGCATTTACCAGCGATCCGGCGGTCGGATCCGGGTAGAGTCTCAGCGTCTCTTCCGGCATGCTGCTGATCGCGCGCGCCACGCCGGGCGCCGGCGGGTACGGATTTTCATTTGTATTCAGCTTGACCATGTGGGCCTTGTCCGGCTGCTCGCCCGGGACATAGGGCACCACACGTCTTACATTGTCTTCCCAGCTCATTGGATCTCCTTCAGAAAGCGGGCAAGGGCATCCTGCCAGGTCGGAAGCGGCGTGAAGCCATTGGCCTCGAGTTTGCTCTTATCCAGGCGGGAGTTGAAGGGACGGGCTGCCTTGGAAAGGCCGTACTCCTCGGTCGTGACCGGGATGATGTTCGTCGCAAGGCCTGCCTGGCGGTAGATCTCCTTTGTGAAATCGTACCAGGAAATGTAGCCGGTCTTGACGCCGGTCGCCGCCGCATCGGCATCCTCTGCCGGCACCTCAGCGTTCGTCGCATGATAGTAGCCGTAGCGGTCTGTCTCGATCATGTCGACCAAAAGGCGTGCCAGATCGTAGGTGTAGGTCGGGGTTCCGATCTGGTCATTGACCACGCGGACGGTGTCATGGGTGCGGCCGACATTCAGCATCGTCTTGATGAAATTCTTTCCATTGA
>CAMOGO010000333.1 GCA_946614075.1 uncultured Lachnospiraceae bacterium
AAGCCTCGCATAGGAGTGTTTTATGGAAATGGCTATTATCATCGGGTTTGTCCTTGTCTTCTTTTTCCTTCTGTTCCTGGAATCCCGCAGAGAAGCCAAGAAACGCCTTGAGAAAATCCGACGGACGATCCGGGAGAACTGGGGAGCGATCCCGACACGTGAGTATGAGTATGAGGAGTTCGCGCGGATTCCTCACTATTACAAGAGACTGGCCCCCGAGGAGGGGATCGACGATATCACCTGGGAGGATCTCGATCTGGACGCGGTCTTTTGCCGGATGAATCACACCTTCTCGTCGGTGGGCGAGGAATACCTGTATTTCCTGCTTCGCACTCCTGTCTTTGACGAGGAGCGCCTTACGCGTCTGGAGCATCTCGTCGATACCTTTTACCGGAATCCCGAGCTCGCTTTTGAGGTGCAGGAGAAATATGCCCTCGTCGGGCGGGCCCGCCGGATCGCGGTGGCGGACTACATCGACTATCTGAAAAAGGCGCCGGATATCCGGATAGCGAAGGAGTGGCTTACCCTGGCAGGCCTTTTCGCCGCGCTCGTCCTTTCCATCCTGGGAGTCCGGATCGCTCCGGCAATCTTTATCGCCATTCTGGTCTATAATGTCTGGTCCTATTTCAAGATCAAAAGCACGATCGAATCCGGCTTTACCAGCATTGCCTATCTGATCCGGCTTTCGGAGCTCGCAGAGGAGATCGGCGGGCTTGACCTTCCGGACTGGGAGGAATCGCGGAGCGCTTTGTTAAAAGCGTCCGAAGCCTTCAAACCCTGCCGGAGCAAGGCTTCCGTGATCGCGATCGGTGGTGAGATCAAGGGCTCCTTTGCGGATGTGATCCTGGATTATCTGCGGATCCTGTTTCATGTGGACCTGATCGCCTATCATGGAATCATCGACCTCATCCGGAAAAATACGGATCTGCTGGATGACATGATGCAGGAGCTGGGATTCTTAGAGAGCTGCACGGCCATTGCGTCGTTTCGTGCGTCGCTTCCTGGGTGGTGCCTGCCGGAATTCACGCAGGATGCCTTCTGCGCAGAGGCGCTTTATCATCCGCTTATTCCGTCACCCGTCAAAAACGATATCCGGATGGACCGTGCCCTGCTGGTGACGGGATCCAACGCCTCTGGCAAATCCACCTTCCTGAAGGCCTGCGCCCTTTGCGTCATCCTGGCACAGACCATCCACACCTGTCCGGCAGACCGCTACGAAGCGCCATTTATAAAGGTCGTCTCCTCGATGAATGTCCGCGACGATATCGAGCGGGGAGAGAGCTACTTCATGGCCGAGATCCGGTCTTTAAAGCGTCTGTTTGTTCCGTCGGACCATACACGCCTTCTGCTGGTGGACGAGGTGCTAAGAGGCACCAATACGATCGAGCGGATTGCCGCCGCAGCCAAGATCCTGGAGTCACTCGCCGATACGCATGACTTTGTGGCCGCTGCGACCCATGATATCGAGCTTACTTACCTGTTGGAGAAGAAATTCCAGAATGCCCATTTCACGGAAGAGATCACCGATGAAGACGTCAGTTTCTCCTACCTTCTGAAGGAGGGCAGGGCAGACTCGAAAAATGCGCTCCGCCTGCTGAAGCTGATGGGATATCCGGAGGAAATCACGGCGGCAGCAGCCGATATGGCCCGCCGTTTCGAGGAGACCGGAATTTGGGAGATGAATGAAGCATGATGAAAGTATATCTTTACAGTGATGGATCGGCACGCGGGAATCCGGACGGTCCGGGAGGGTATGGGACCGTCCTGGAGTACACGGACCCCAAAGGTGCCCTTCATACCCGGGAATACTCCTGCGGCTACCGGAAAACGACCAACAACCGGATGGAGCTCATGGGCGTGATCGCAGGACTGAGAGCCCTTACCAGGCCGTGCGAGGTCGAGGTCATCTCGGACTCCGCGTATATGGTCAATGCCTTTGAAAAGCACTGGATCGACGGCTGGCTCAAGGCGGATTTTCGCCGGGGTAAGCCGAACGAGGTGAAAAACATCGACCTGTGGCAGATGCTTCTTGAGGCGGCAAAGCCGCACCATCTGCATTTTACGTGGGTGAAGGGCCACGCCGGACACCCGCAGAACGAGAGATGCGATACGCTTGCCACCACAGCAGCCGACCATGGCCCCTGGCGCGAAGAGGATCTCGAGCCTTAGGCCCTTTAGCTGACGGCCCTTTAACTTCAGAGCCCTTTAGCCTAGGGGCCTTTGCCTCTTTAGGCAAACCTTATACGTTTCAGGCTTTTTCCACACATTTCTTTTGCAAATTAATGCTTGCGAAATGGTTAGCCCTATGTTAGTATAAGTAGGTTAATTTTTATATCGGAGGATAGACTCATGCAGAAATATGGCGTAAATGAATTGAGAAAAATGTTCCTGGAGTTCTTTGAGAGCAAGGGACATCTTGCGCTGAAGAGCTTTTCCCTAGTTCCTCATAATGACAACAGCCTGCTGCTGATCAATTCCGGTATGGCACCCCTGAAGCCCTACTTCACCGGGCAGGAAATCCCGCCCAGGACGAGAGTCACGACCTGTCAGAAGTGCATTCGTACCGGCGATATCGAGAATGTAGGAAAGACAGCACGTCACGGCACCTTCTTTGAGATGCTGGGTAATTTCTCCTTCGGAGACTATTTCAAGACCGAGGCCATTCACTGGACCTGGGAGTTTTTGACTGAGGAGGTAGGCCTGGATCCGAACCGCC
>CAMOGO010000334.1 GCA_946614075.1 uncultured Lachnospiraceae bacterium
CGGTTCTAAGTGTCACCTCAAGGTGACACTTAGAACCGTCCCCCCTGTCATCTGTCACCGAACCGTCCTCCCTGTCACCTGTCATCACCGATACCATTCGGGGCGGCGAAGCTGTGTATAGGGCCTGCGGGCGCGGATCTTCGCAGGCTCACTCATATCAAGCTCTGCGTAGAGGATCTGCTCCGTGTCGTCCGCCTTGGCGATCAGGGCGCCGTTGGCATCGCACAGGAAAGACTCCCCGGCGAAGTCCATGTCGCCCTCAGCGCCGACGCGGTTCCCCATGCCGACCGCGACCGAGTTCTGGAAGGCCTGTACCCGGACCTCCCACTCAAACATCTCCAGCGGCTCGGCCTTGACATTGACAGTCGGGATCAGGATGAGATCCGCCCCCATAAGAGCCTCTGTGCGAATGCTCTCCGGATAATGCCGGTCAAAGCAGACCACGATGCCGATCCGGCCAATATCTGTCTCAAAGACATGGAAGCCGTCATCGGAGGGTGTGTAGTAATCCTGCTCGTAAAACTGCTCCGCCTGTGCGATGTGGACCATTTTCTGGACGCCGATGATCTCGCCGTCGCGGCCGATCAGGAAGCTGGCGTCGTAACACTTTCCCGCCTGCTCGAAGTACAGATTCGGCACGCCCAGGATATGGTTTTCCCTGCAGGCTTCGCAGAATGCCTTCAGGATCTCGCTGTCCTTCGCGATCGAGTAGCGGCTCACATCCTGTCCCGGATACTGCGGGAAAAACTCGGTCAGCTGGACCTCCGGGAACAGGATCAGGTCCGCTCCGTTTGCCGCCGCCTCCCGGATAGCATCCAGGCTTTTTTCCAGGTTCGCCCCGACACTTCCCTCATTCTTCATCTGAAAAAACGCAATTTTCGCCATGTTTCTAGCCTCCTCTCGTTGAAATATGACTATACCTTTTTACATACTGTCCCTATACTTCTTGGGGGACAGCTGGTATTTTTCCCGGAAAATCCGGTGAAAATAGCTGAGGTTCGAGTATCCGACGACCTCGGCCACATCATCCACCTTCAGCTTCGTCGTCCGGAGCAGAAACGCCGCCTGGCCAAGGCGCTTCTCCTGCAGGAGCTCCGTGTAGGTGCGCCCGCTCTTCTGCCGGATCCAGCGCGACAGCCAGTACAGGTCGTAGTGCATCAGGTCGGCGAGCTCATTCAGGCTTCCATCCCGGTAATGCTCCTCGATATAGCGGAAAACGCGGATGATCGCCGCGTCCTCCTCGCTTTCGTAGGACAGGCGGTCGGCGTAATTCACCAGCTGCAGGAAAAGCAGCCCCATCGTGGTCTGGTAAAGGCTGCGCTTGTTCGGTGCGCCGGTGATCAGCGTCCAAAGGAGATTTTCCACCAGGTTCTGGATCGGCAGGATGTCTGCCACCTTGAAATACAGATATCCCGGATTGCCCTCGGCCCCGCCCAGGCAGCTGACGAGGAAATGGCGCAGGGGCGTCTCCTCATCCCCCAGCATCTCCAAGGTCTTGTCAAAAAAGGACGGGAGGATGATGAAATTCACGGCAATGTCGTTCTCCCCGGCGGGCAGGATTTCCTGTCTTGCGCCTTGCCCAAACATCAGCAGCTCCCCCTCCTGCAGATCGATCTGGGTCCCATTCGCGATGTGCGTTGTCGAGCCCTGGCACATATAGATCATCTCGATGTAGTCGTGGCTGTGCTCGGGAAAATGGGCAAAGCGGGTGTGCGGCCGGATGGTGATCAGCTTGCCGCTGTCTAAGAGCTTCCGGGCATTGACGACATTTCCCTCGGCATCGCCCTCCTGCTCCATGTAGATCTCGCGGTCGATGCTGCTGCCGGAAAGGATCGCCCGCTCCTCCTCCGTAATCGGTTTCAGTTTTTCGATAATCCGACTGTCAATCATGGCTCTCCTCGCCTTTCTTCATGCTTCGAGTATACCTTCGGTGCTTTCTTTTTTCAATGCAAATCAGGATACTTTTTTACGCAAGTTCTGTTCTTTTCCTCCCCGCCTCACTCCTTTATAATGAGAGCATATAAAGACTTCCCTGAGATTGTTCTCACCACAATGTATGAAAGGACGGTTTCGCATGAAGTACTATCTCGCGATTGACATCGGAGCCTCCTCCGGCCGCCACATCGTCGGCTGGATGGAGGACGGTGAACTGAAGACAAAAGAGGTCTACCGCTTCCCGAATGGGAATATCCGTCTTGACGGGCATCTCGTCTGGGACATCACGGGTCTGACCGGTCACGTAAAAAAGGGCATCGCCCTGGCCAAGGAGGAGTTTGGCACGATCGAGAGCCTCTCCGTCGATACCTGGGGTGTCGACTACGTCCTGTTCCGGGGAGAGGAGGAAATCCTTCCCTGCTATGCCTACCGGGACAGCCGCACCGAGGCCGTCGTCCCGGCCGTGCACGACATCGTCCCGTTTGCGGAGCTTTACGCCCACACCGGGATCCAGTTCCAGCCCTTCAATACAATTTACCAGCTTTACGCGGACAAGCTGGCAGGGCGGCTTGAGGGCGTGACGGACTTCCTGTTTGTACCGGAATATCTCCTCTACAAGCTTTGCGGCGTCAAGAGCCACGAGTATACAAACGCCACGACCGGCGGCCTGGTCAATGCCGCCTCCGGCGAGTACGACCGTGAGCTGATCGAAAAGCTCGGCCTGCCTCAGGACCTGTTCAAGCCGCTTCAGGCACCCGGCACGGTCCTCGGAGAGTACGA
>CAMOGO010000335.1 GCA_946614075.1 uncultured Lachnospiraceae bacterium
AGCCCGCGAAGAAGGCCTGAAGCTCATCTTCCTGTGGTTCGGCCTCTGGAAAAATGCCGAATCCATGTATGTTCCCGCCTGGATAAAGAAGGATACGGAAACTTACTTCCGCATCGAGAAAGTAAATGGCGAAAAGACCACCACCATCTCCCCCCTGTGTGAGGCGGCGGTGAATAAGGATAAGACGGCATTTGCGGAAATTATGAAGCACATCCGCGAAATCGACAAAGAAGAGCACACCGTGATCGTAATCCAGGTCGAAAATGAAATCGGCATCCTGCACACCGACCGCGATTACTGTGCGGCGGCGCAGGAGGCATTTGCGAAGAAGATCCCGGAAGCGCTTGCAAAGGCCGAAGGAAAGAGCGGCACCTGGACGGAAGTCTACGGGGATGACGCAGGTGAAAGCTTCATGGCATGGTACTTCGGAAGTGCAGTGGAAGCGATTGCCTCCGCAGGCAAGGCCGAGTATGATCTGCCGTGCTACGCCAATGCATGGCTCAAGCAGTATCCGTGGTTCCCGGGCTCCTATCCGATGGGCGGACCGAACAAAGACATGCATGGAATCTGGAAAGTCGCAGCTCCGTCGCTCTTCGCGTTCGGCCCGGATGTCTATGTCCCGTACTGCGCGGATGTAATGGATGAGTACACGACGGATGAGAATCCGCTGTTTATTCCGGAGATCCGCAAAGATGCGGTGGCGGCGTCTTATGCGCTGTATGCATTTGCAGAGAAGAATGCGATCTGCTTCTCACCGTTCGGCATCGAGGAGCTCTCGCTCGATCCGTCCCAGGTGGACAAGCCGCCCATGGAAGTCATGATTGCGCTCAATATTGATCCGTCGGCGTTCGAGACCGAAGGAAGCAAGGAAGTTCTTGCAGCGACTTACAAGCTGCTCGAGAATCTGGAGCCGCTGTATCTCAGGTATCGCGGGACGCCGCATATGAAGGCATTCGTGCGCCACGGAGATCTTGACTACGGCACATTCCTCCGCTTCGAGGACTACGATATCACCGTGTCCTACGGCCCGAAGATGATGGCGAAGCCGCTCGGATCCGGAATCGTGATCGAGCTTGAGAAGAATAAGTTCCTGCTCATCGGCATGCACTGCGGCATGGAGTTCCATGTGAAGCCGGGCGTGAATGCGAAGGTGGATTTCATCCGTCTTGAGGAGGGCACGATTACAAACGGCGAGTGGAGCCGCGGGCGTGTGCTGAACGGGGATGAGAAGATGTCGCTGAAGTTCGGGGATATGCCGACGGTGATGATGGCAGAGGTATATGAGTTCTGATTTTGATTGGGGGCCTACAGGCCCCCTGATTTCATTCTGCAGCTATACCTGGCATAGGACTACCTCTTGATTGCTCGCTTTGCAGCCACACTCCGAACAGATATAAAACCTGATTGTTCCCATATCTGCCTGAATATATGGTATATTATCATCATTCAAACATATAAAGGAGCCCACACCATGACCAACAAAGAAATCGTACTTGAATTCATCGACAAAGTCTTCAACGCCTGGGACCTCACCGACTGCGACAAATACGTAAAACCCGACTACCGCCAGCACAGCCCCGAAGTAAAGGACGGCCGCGACGGCTTCAAGGAGTTCGCACAGGGTTTCTTCCAGGGCAAGCCGCACATGCACGTCTTCAAAATCGCTGAAGACGGCGACATGGTCTTCGTATTCTTCAAATGCACCTTCGAAGCCAATCCCGGAACAACTGCCAAGGTATGCGACATCTACAGACTCGAGGACGGCATGCTCGCCGAACACTGGGACGTCCTGCAGCCGATTAACCCGGATGATCCGGGTGCCAGCGGCAACGGACACTTTTAACCGCAGCCTCGCAATTCGGAAAGTGTTTCACACCTTGCACGGCGCGGCATGAACTTAGCGCGCCACAGTTTTACAAGGAGTTTCAATATGCTTCTCTACCACACCGGCTACCAGGAAATCCGCGAGCCCGACATCCATCACGGCCGCAAAAATGCCGACTTCGGTCAGGGCTTCTATCTCACTTAAGCAGGGAAATGGCTCTGAAGCTCCTCCTCATCGGCCCCGAATACGAGCAGATTGTGATAAAAACAGAAAAAGCGGCAAGCCAGCTTAAATGGCTTGCCGCTGAAAAAATCAACTCTGTCGATTCCGCGCACTGGAAGGAAGTTCTGGCTGCAGAAGAGGCAGAATATCAGACATTATTCGCAAAAACAATGGAGGAGGGGTGAGAATCAGCCCCCTCCTCTCCGCTCAGACGAATACCAGGCGCAATAGCGCCCTCAGCTAAACAAAACGGATGCGTGACGCATCAGCCCCTCCTCCGCTTTTCCACCAAATGCCACACCGGATACCAGACAAACCAGATCCCGATCGCAAACATCGTGGACGACATCACAATATTCATTCTTCCGTACTGCTCTCTTCATCGCCGTCTTCCCACAGCCCGAGATACTCATCGTCGTCATCGTAATCATCTTCATCATAGATGAGCACCGGCGCCCCCGACACAAACGGATCATAATCCTCCATCTCATCCAGCACCTTCTGTAGGAACTTCCTGTACCTTCTGAGCGCCTTCTCATCGTTTTCCTTGAGAAGCGTCTCGAACTTCGAAATCCCGCTCTGTATGAGCGTCTTTGCCTCCGGACCGCACGATTCGAACAGCGCCTTCAGCTTCTCCATGAGCAGCCGGTTTTCCGCCTTGTCCT
>CAMOGO010000336.1 GCA_946614075.1 uncultured Lachnospiraceae bacterium
TCGCCTGCATGCTGACGATCGTCGGTTATTCCATCAACGCGACCATCGTTATCTTCGACCGTATCCGTGAGGATATGAAGCTGTATGCCAACAGGGAAAGAGAGGAGATCGTCAATCTCGCCATTACCGAGACCCTGACCCGAAGCCTGTTCACCTCCCTGACCACCTTTGTCATGGTGTTCTGCTTATTCATCTTCGGCGTTTCCTCTATTCGTGAGTTTGCGCTTCCGCTGATGGTCGGCATCATCGCCGGCGGATATTCTTCCGTCTGCGTGACCGGTCCGCTGTGGAATCTCATGAACGGAAAGAAGGATGCACGTGTGGCTGCGGCTGCTGCGGAAGAGAAGAAGCAGAAGAAAAACAAAAAGTAATCACAGATGATGAAATATGAGATCATCGCGGAGGACGGCCGCGCAAAATCAGCTCATATCGAGACGGCACACGGTGTGATCGAAACACCGGTGTTTATGAATGTCGGAACGGTAGGAGCAATCAAGGGCGCGGTCTCCACTGCCGATCTGAAGGAGATCGGCTGCCAGGTGGAGCTGTCCAATACCTACCATCTGCATGTACGGACCGGAGACGAGCTGATCAAAAAGTTCGGGGGCTTACGGAAGTTCATGCACTGGGACCGCCCGGTGCTGACCGACAGCGGCGGCTTCCAGGTATTTTCGCTGGCTTCTCTTCGGAAGATCAAGGAAGAGGGCGTCAGCTTCCGCTCGCACATCGACGGGCATCCCATCTTCATGGGTCCGGAGGAGAGCATGCGGATCCAGTCCAATCTGGGCTCGACGATCGCCATGGCCTTTGACGAGTGCCCGCCGGCTCTGGCGGAGCGCCCCTATATCGAGCAGAGTGTCGCAAGGACCACGAGATGGCTCAAACGCTGTAAAGCGGAGATGAAGAGACTCAACAGTCTCGAGGATACGGTCAATCCCGACCAGCTTCTCTTCGGTATCAATCAGGGCGGCATCCTGGAGGATGTCCGGATCCAAAACGCCGAGGAGATCTCGGAGATGAATCTCGACGGCTACGCAGTCGGCGGACTTGCCGTGGGTGAGACCCATGAGGAAATGTACAGCACCTTGGACGCTGTGGTACCGCACCTTCCGAGAAAGAAACCGACTTACCTCATGGGCGTGGGCACACCCTTAAACATCATCGAGGGCGTGGCGCGCGGCATTGATTTCTTCGACTGTGTGTACCCGAGCCGCAACGGCCGGCACGGACATGTCTATACGAAGATGGGAAAGCTCAACCTGTTCAATAAGCAGTACGAGCTTGACGATAAGCCGATCGAAGAGGGCTGTCAGTGCCCTGCCTGCAGGGATTACAGCCGGGCCTATATCCGCCACCTGCTGAAGGCCGGGGAAATGCTCGGAATGCGGCTTTGCACGTTGCACAATCTGTATTTTTACAATAAAATGATGGAAGATATCAGAACATCCATCCGGAATGGATGCTTTGAGGACTATCGGCGTGAAATGCATGAAAGCATGGAGGCCGGAAAAAACTGATCCATGTGCCGGAGGATCCCTGAAGGGACCGGTATGGAATGCATCATAGCTTGGAGGTTAGAGCATGAACGGAATTACATTGATCCTTTACTGCGTAGTTGTTATCGGTCTGTTTTACTTTGTAGGAATCGCTCCGCAGAAGAAGGAGCAGAAGAAAAAGGAAGAGCTGATGAGCAAGCTCGCAGTCGGCGACTACGTTGTCACGACCAGCGGCATGTACGGACAGGTCATCGACATCACCAGCGACATGGTCATCGTTGAGTTCGGCGGAAAGAACTGCCGTATCCCGATGCTGAAGGCAGCGATCGCAAGCGTTGAGAAGGCGGATGCAATGCATAAGGGCGTCAGCGCAGAGGCGAAGGATGCTGCAGCAGACGGCACAGTCGATCAGAAGACGAAATAAGGAAACCGTGGCTCACGCTGTTTCGCCACGTATACATGAAAGTAGCGTGTCGCCTTTGTCCCAAAGGACTCGGCTCACTGACTTTCATAGTAAAAGAACAGGGAGCTTCGTTCGAAGCTCCCTTATCTATATGTGTAGGATTTAAAGGATGAAGTGCATTCATTTCTTTTGATGGTTAGAGTATAACATACTGTTAAGGAAAGAGATTGAAGGAAGATTGAAAGAATTCGAAAGAAATTCTTAAGGTCTTTATTAAGGAGTTTTGTATGGAAAAACGTAACATAGGCGTCATCTTCGGAGGAACCTCCTCAGAACATGAGGTTTCCTGCATGTCCGTCTGCAACGTGGCAAGCCAGATCGATACCGATGTGTGGAATGTCCTTCTGATCGGCATTACCAAGACGGGACACTGGGTGCTGGCGGACAGTATCGACAGTATCCGTGACGGCAGCTGGACTAAGTCGGAATTTACTGCGGAGATCAGCCCGGACGCCGAGAAAAGATGCGTGATCGTGACCGGACCGGACGACACGGTCGTTGACGTGGCTTTGGATGTGGCATTCCCCGTGCTCCATGGAAAGTACGGAGAGGACGGCACGGTGCAGGGACTTCTGGAGCTTGCCGGCATCCCGTACGTAGGCTGCGGGATCCTGACCTCCGCGGTGTGCATGGATAAATTTTATACCAAGATCATCGTGGACAGCATCGGTATTCGTCAGGCGGATTACGTCGGTGTACACGCCTATGAGCTGAAGGACCTCGACAAGGTCGCAGAGCATGTGGAGGTGCA
>CAMOGO010000337.1 GCA_946614075.1 uncultured Lachnospiraceae bacterium
CTGTGGGGCCGGATCCAGAGCCGCGAATACCTGAAAAAAGAGCCGGGGGAGGGCACCAGACGCTGTATGACCTACGAGGTCTCGGTGGCCCGGCTGGAGGACGTAAAAGAACCGAGTATTGCATTTCTGCCTGATCTGCGGTAAACTAAGCTTGATACCGTATCGTTATTCAGCGAGGCAATATCATGAAAGAAGAAATAGAAATATACTGCGGAAACGGCAGGGGCAAATCGACGCTTGCCATGGGACTCAGCATCAAGGCGGCTCTGCAGGAGAAGAGCGTCATCATCATCCAGTTCCTCAAGGGAAGGGATATCGGAGAATACGAAGCGATCGAAAACCTGAACGGGGTCGACATCAAGATCTTCCGGTTCGAAAAGCTGGATGCCTTTTTTGAAGACCTGACACCGGAGGAACAGGAGGAAGAGAGCCGCAACATCCGCAACGGCGTCAATTTTGCCCGCAAGGTGATCGCGACGGACGAGTGTGATTTTCTGGTCCTGGACGAGATCCTGGGGCTTCCGGAGCTTGGGATCATCACGGAGGAGACCATCGAGGATCTTTTAAAGGCCAGAAGGGACGAAGGGATGCACATCGTGATGACCGGCCGGGTCTGCCCGGACAGCATCCGCAGATACGCGGACAGGGTGACGACACTGACGACCGAGTAACAGCGTATACATATAGAAGATCGAGGAGGAATGGACATGGCTATTTTCAAAGGAGCAGGCGTTGCGATCGTGACACCGATGCACGAGGACGGAAGCGTCAATTATGAGAAGCTTGCAGAGCTTCTGGAGTTCCAGATTGCGAACGGGACGGACGCGATCATCATCTGCGGGACGACCGGGGAATCTTCCACGCTGTCCCACGGGGAGCACCTGAAGACCATCAAGTTTGCCATCGATACCGTCAATAAGAGGATCCCGGTCATCGCCGGCACCGGCTCCAACTGCACCGAGACCGCCATCATGATGTCCAAAGAGGCTGCCTCCTACGGCGCGGATGCCCTTCTTCTTGTGACGCCCTACTACAACAAGGCGACCCAGAAGGGGCTGATCGCCCACTATACCGCGATCGCCGAGGCCGTTCCGGATACGCCGATCATTCTGTACAATGTAGCCAGCCGTACGGGCGTCAACATTGAGCCGGCCACGGCCGCTTATCTTGCCAAAAATGTCAAGAATATCGTCGGCATCAAGGAGGCCAGCGGCAATCTGTCCCAGATCGCCAAGCTTAAATCTCTGGCCGGCGACGACATAGAATTGTATTCCGGCAATGACGACCAGGTCCTTCCGATCCTTTCTCTTGGCGGACTGGGCGTGATCTCGGTGCTTTCCAACGTTGCCCCGAGACAGACCCACGACATGGTGGCCAAGTTTATGGAGGGTGACCTGAAGGGGGCCATGGACATCCAGCTCCGGGCGATTCCGCTGATCAACGCGCTCTTCTGCGAGGTCAACCCGATCCCCGTCAAGGCGGCTCTCAACCTGATGGGCTGTGAGGTCGGACCGCTTCGCATGCCGCTCTCCGAGATGGAGGACGAGCACAAAAAGGTCCTGGCACAGGCCATGAAGGATTTCGGAATCGCACTGAAGGACTGAGCATAAAGGAGTAGACATGGTACGGATCATTATGCATGGCTGCAACGGCCATATGGGCCAGGTGATCTCTCAGCTGGCAGAACAGGACCCGGGCGTACAGATCGTGGCCGGGATCGACATCGCGGATCAGGGAAAGAATCCCTATCCGGTGTTTACAGATATCAATGCCTGCGATGTAGAGGCGGATGTGATCGTTGATTTTTCGACGGCGAAGGCCGTGGACGCGCTGCTGGATTTCGGCGTAGCCAGGAAGCTTCCGGTGGTGCTCTGCACCACGGGCCTGTCGGAGGAGCAGCTGGCACATCTTGACGAGGCGTCCAAAGAGGTGGCGGTGCTCCGCTCCGCCAACATGTCCCTCGGCATCAACACACTGATGAAGCTCATCAAGGATGCGGCCAGGGTCCTGGCGACGGCTGGTTTTGACATGGAGGTCGTGGAACGGCACCACAGGCTCAAGGTGGATGCTCCCAGTGGTACGGCCCTGGCGCTCGCCGACAGTCTGAACGAGGCCATGGACGGTGCTTACGACTATGTCTATGACCGCAGCCAGCGGCGTGAAAAACGCCCGGACAAGGAGATCGGCATCTCGGCGGTCCGCGGCGGAACCATCGTGGGCGACCATGAGGTGATCTTTGCAGGCCCGGACGAGGTGATCGAATTCAAGCACACCGCCTACTCCAAGGCCGTGTTCGCCAAGGGCGCGCTGGAGGCGGCCAGATACCTGGCAGGCAAGGGCGCGGGCAAGTATGATATGGCGGACGTGATCGAAGGAAGATAAAAACTGCGTATACACAGCCGGGAGAGATCCCGGCTGTTTGTGTGAAAAGGAGGCAGTCATGCGTTTCAGACCGTGTATCGACATTCATAACGGAAAGGTCAAGCAGATCGTGGGCGGGAGCCTTCTGGACCAGGGCGATCGGGCAGAGGAAAACTTCGTGTCGGAGCAGGACGCCGCCTGGTACGCGGCCCTGTACCGGGACCATGGAGTTTCCGGCGGGCATGTGATCCTGCTGAACGGCAAGGATTCGCCTTATTATGAGGCGACCCGGGAACAGGCCTTTCTGGCGCTCCGGACATTTCCGGGCGGCCTCCAGCTGGGCG
>CAMOGO010000338.1 GCA_946614075.1 uncultured Lachnospiraceae bacterium
GTCATTTACCATCCGGACCTCATGCCCCAGCCCCGGCAGTACCTCCCGCCAGATCCGCGCATGCGTCGACTTCCCCGTCCCGCTTTTCGCCGTGAAGAGGAACCCGTCCCCATCCACACAGATCGCCGAGCTGTGGAACACGATCATGCCGTATTTGACCAGACGCTCCGCCACAGCCCGGTGCAGCGCACTGAACTCCACCAGCTCATCCCGCATGGGAGCGTGAGTCTGCGGCAGATCGCGAGACTGCGCCGAATTCTGAGACTGCCCCTCGCCCTGTGACTGCGTCGAATTCTGCGTCTGCGTCGTGCTCTGCGGCTGCTCCCGCCTTTGCGTCTCCTGTGTGATCGCCCGCTCTTCCTCCAGAAGCTCAGGAGTGATGATGACATGCTCCACGGGAAGTCTATGCTCCTCAGGGTTGCCGCTCTCCGCTGGGCCACTGTGCTCTGCGGGGCCACTGTGCTCTGCGGGACTGCCATTTTTCGCAGGGCTGCCGCTCTCTGCCAAAAAATCCCGGCAGCGCCTCTTGGTTTCTTCGTAATTACATTCAACCTGAATGGCGACCCCCGCCAGCTCCATCGTAAACTCGACCATGTATACACACTCCGTTTTATTTTTATACTTTAGAGTATACATCCCATGAAAGACACTGTCAACGGCAGGTTGATCCTGTCTGAGCGGCCAGTCACTTCGTTCCTGTCCCTTTTTGTCTCGTTTTGTTGCTCGTTCGGATGCAAACAGCTGTCCGAAGAGCAAGCTCTTCGTCCGAGCTGTTTTGCACACTCACTCCGCTTTTATGAAAATATCTGAAAATACTTCTAAAATTAGTTGACAATAACCCCGGCTTAGTGTATTCTAACTCAGTGGTTAGTTAGTCAGAACTTCCTGAAAACCTCTCCAATCCTCTCTTTTACACGGATTTGGAGGCTGCTCTTCGAAGCTCTGACTCGACCGGAAAATGGAGGGATAGCTATGATGCCTATTACGATGGCGAAGCCTGGTGAAAGCGTGCTGGTGAAGCGTATTACCGGAAAGGATGAGACGAGACATCATCTGAATGAGCTCGGACTGATGGAAGGAGATACCGTCACCGTCATACAGAACAACAGGGGAAATGTGATCCTGCAGGTCAAGTCAGGCCGGATCGCGTTAGACGAGAAAATGGCCATGCGCATTCAGGTATAGCTGGAAAGGAGAAACATGAAAACACTGAATAATGTTCCGGTTGGCAGCACCTGCAAGGTGGTAAAGCTGCATGGAGAAGGCCCGACCAAGCGCCGTATCATGGATATGGGCATCACCAAGGGAGTCGAGATCATGGTCCGCAAGGTTGCACCGCTCGGCGATCCGATGGAGCTGAATGTTCGCGGCTACGAGCTGTCGGTCCGTAAAGGCGATGCGGAACTGATCGAAGTCCAGTAAAGGACCCAGCCTAAGCCAAAACGTAAAGTCCATTTCAGGCTGAACGCCAAGACCGCTCAGTCGAAAATTAGCACTAACTGACGGAAAGAAGAGGAAATTAGACATGAGCATCAAAATCGCATTGGCCGGCAACCCGAACAGCGGTAAAACAACTCTGTTCAACAATCTGACCGGTTCCAATCAGTACGTCGGCAACTGGCCCGGCGTTACCGTAGAAAAGAAAGAAGGTAAGCTGAAAGGATACGACGACGTCGTAATCCAGGACCTTCCCGGTATTTACTCCCTGTCACCGTATACACTGGAGGAGGTTGTCTCCCGCCAGTACCTGGTAACGGAGAAGCCGGACGCCATCCTGAATATCGTCGACGGCAGCAACATCGAGCGTAACCTCTACCTCACCACCCAGCTGCTTGAGCTTGGCATCCCGACCGTCGTCGCCATCAACATGATGGATATCGTCCGCAAGAACGGCGACAAGATCGACACCAAGGCTCTGGAGAAGGCTCTCGGCTGCAAGGTCATGGAGATGAGCGCCCTGAAGTCCGATGGTGTAGACGCCGTTGCCAAGGCAGTCGTAGAGGCAGCCAAGGACGGCTACAATACCGAGCGTCCGCACGTATTCGAGGGCAGCGTTGAGCACGCTATCGCCCACATCGAGGAGTCCATCGAGACCCTGATCAAGGACCGCCGCAACCTGAGATGGTTCGCCATCAAGGTTTTCGAGCGTGATGAGAAGGTCGCCGAGAGCCTGAACCTTTCCCACGGCGTAGCCGCTGAGATCGAGCAGCACATCGCCGACTGTGAGAAGGAAATGGACGACGACGCAGAGTCCATCATCACCAATGCAAGATACAATTACATCACCAACGTCTGCAGCAAGGCAGTCAGCAAAAAGAGCGCGGTACACGCCCTGACCACCTCCGACAAGATCGACCGTATCGTCACCAACCGTGTCCTCGGTCTTCCGATCTTCGCAGCTGTCATGTTCTGCATTTATGCCATCGCTATGGGCGGCTGGGGCATCTCCATCGGTACCAGGGCCACCGACTTCGCCAACGATGTCATCTTCGGCGAGTGGGTACCCGGTGCGGTTGATGCCATTCTCAGCTTCCTGCACGTCGCAGAGGGCGGCGTCCTGTACGGCCTCATCCAGGATGGTATCGTAGCCGGCGTCGGCGCAGTACTCGGATTTGTCCCCCAGATGCTCGTCCTGTTCCTGCTTCTGGCGATCCTCGAGGACATCGGCTACATGGCCCGTGTCGCCTTCGTCATGGACCGTAT
>CAMOGO010000339.1 GCA_946614075.1 uncultured Lachnospiraceae bacterium
GGCAGCCTTTCTTTTATGCACACGGCCGCCCAAAGGTAATTGTTGCCTGACGGCAACGGGCAGCCGGCGCGGCGAGAAGGAGGCGGCCTGCCGCCTCCTTCTCGATCATATAGCTATAACAATTACTCCTCCAGGAAGTGGTAGATGGATAAGGCTTCCTTGATCTCGAAGCCGTTTTTCTGGTAGACGTGGAGGGCGCGCTCGTTATCCTTTCCGACCTGGACGCAGACCTGCGTGCAGAAGACGGGGAGATTGCGGAACACATTACGCATCACGATGTCGGAATATCCCTTGCCCTGAAGCTCCGGAATGATGCCAAGGCCAAAGAGATAGGTGCTCTTCAGGCTCGGACGCAGGAAGAAAATACCGGCCGGGACTTTGTGATAGAGGATGAGCTGATAGCGGATATCCGGGATAACCTTGATGTCGTTTAAGAAATCCTGCGATTCCTCCAGAGACTGGTCAAATACATGAGCGTGAACCTTGGCCAGAAGCTCCAGATCACCGCAGCCGACTACCTCAAACTCCAGGATCCGGGGATCGGGATGCTCCATATCATTGTCGATGTGATCCTTGGGATTTTCGCAGACCAGCATGTATTCGGTATCCTCGAGGATGCAGCCATTGTGCTCGATGAAGCCTCGTACCGCAGCACTTCTTTCATCGCACTGGAAGGTGATATGCTTTCTCCTTTCCGGTGCGTAATTCTTTTTCCATTCCTCAAATAAAGCCTTGAAAAAGCCGCGCTGGCGGTAGTCCGGGTGTGTAAAGGCCTGAATCTCGATCGATTCCTCATCGATCTCGTAGGAGGAAAGATAGGCGGCCAGCCTGTTGTCCTCATACAGGACGACGGTCATGACGCCGTCGATTTCCTTCAGTGTGGCAAGAGGGGTGACCGATACCGGATCCACGGCAATGCACTCACTGTACAGGCCGGTGATGAGACGGTCGATCGTATGATTAATGGTTTTTAAGACTTTGATCTCCATGAGAATAATTCCTTTCCGTTTTGAATCCGATAGCCATTATAGCAGATCACAAGAGCAGAAATCAATCGTCAGATAGGTTCTTCGTTCGGGGGTTAGTAAGCTGTCCCGGGGTCAGGCTCCTCTGACAGCAATCGGGCATCCCCACTACGATTTCATAAAATATGCACAAAAACATATACATGAGACTTGGTAGAAATAGACTATGCCCCGTCGTAAATTGTTGACAATGTATCCAAAATAGACTAAAATTTGCCTATCAGATAAAACATTCTTACTGGAATGTTTAGAAAGAAGGTATCGGATGGGCAGAAGATATTTAATCGTTGCAGATGATTTTACCGGAGCCAATGATACCGGTGTGCAAATGTGCCGGAGAGGACTCTCGACAAGTGTTATATTTGCAGGGCGTAATTTACCTGATCAAGAGGGATCTATTGTCATTGATACGGAAAGCCGTGGTATGACACCGGAGTGTGCGGGGGCAGCAACAGCGGATGCGGTAAAGGACATAGATTTCTCTTCTTTTACGTATGTGATCAAGAAGGTTGATTCCACGCTGAGAGGGAATGTAGCCGCTGAGATTAAGGCTGTCGATGAGGCCTTTGGCAGTGAGCTGGTGATTTTCGCACCGGCCCTTCCGGACCTGAATCGTACCACCGAGGGCGGTGTCCATAAGCTGAATGGTGTACCGATCACGGAGACCGAGATTGCCAAGGACCCTAAAAAGCCTGTGACAGAGGACAATATCCAGAAGATCCTCCAGTCCGTCTATGAGGAGCCGGTTGCCTATGTGGATCTGGATACGATCCGCAGCGGAGCCATTGACCTGAGCGGAGCCCGGGTGTTTACCTTTGACTCGGTCCTGAACAGCGATCTGCAGGCTGTGATCCGTGCCGCCAAGGCGACAGGACGAAAGACCCTGTATATCGGAACCGCGGCCATGGCGGACAATATCATGGAGCTTGAGAGCAGGACGATCCCGGCTCTTGGCCTCGTAGCCAGCGTAAGCGCGGTAACGAACGGACAGATCCATGCGGCGGAGAAGGCCGGTGTGAAGCTGATCCAGATCCCGGTACACGATATTCTGGATGGCGTACAGACGCTGGATCCGTATCTGGATATGACCGTTGCCAGCCTCAAGGAGGGCAAGGACACGATCCTGTGCAGCTCCTCCTCCTACAATCGCGACGAGATGGAGCTTTCGGCCCAGGCCGGCGCAAGGAAGGGCATGGAGCTCTGGCAGGTCAGCGAGTATGTTCAGAAAATGATGGGCGAGGCAGCCCGCGTGATTCTGGACCGCGTGGAGGTGGCTGGCCTGTTCCTGACAGGCGGTGACACAGCCATGGGAGTTATGGACGCTCTCGGAGCGGATGGCTCGACGATCATTTCGGAGATCGCCGTTGGCATTCCGATGATGAAGATGAGCGGCGGTTTGAAGGACGGCCTCAAGATGGTAACCAAGGCCGGCGCCTTCGGACGTGAGGATGCAGCTTTGTTTGCATTGCGCAAACTGAAAGAGAAATAAGAAGAACAATAAGGAGGGATAATCATGAAGACTATCAAGCTGCCTTTCGGAAAAGGCACACTGGACGCAAATATTCCCGACGAGAGATTTAATGGATGCCTCGTCTCCAAGATGACCGAGTATGTTCCGGAGAAGGGACAGACCGAGCTGGTCAAAGAAGCCCTGGAGCATCC
>CAMOGO010000340.1 GCA_946614075.1 uncultured Lachnospiraceae bacterium
CGTACACCGGCCGCCAGCACAGAAGCCGCAGCAGACACCAATGCAGAGGCAAGCGAAGCCGCAAGCGAGACCAAGAAGCCGGCCGGCCATGGTGCCGCCTTTGACGAGGGGGAGATCGTCTTTGGCTACTGCACCGAGTTTATCATCAAGGCCAGCCGTGAGTTTACCGAGGCGGATGAGGCTGATTTCAAGGCTTATCTGACCGGCATCGGTGACTGCATCGTTGTCGTCGCGGATGACGACATCGTGAAGGTCCACGTTCATACGAACGATCCGGGCCTCGCACTGCAGAAGGCTCTCACCTACGGCGCACTGACCAAGATCAAGATCGACAATATGCGTGAGGAGCACGAGGAGCAGCTGTTCCGTAAGGAAGAGATCCCGTATTCCTCCGAGCGCGCAGCCCAGACGACCGAGCAGATTAAGAGCCATGAGGAGACTGCCTCTTCGCATGAGGTATCCGAGCATTTCCATTTCGGC
This sequence comes from uncultured Lachnospiraceae bacterium, assembly GCA_946614075.1. The sequence goes on from CAMOGO010000340.1 coordinate 481, forward strand.
GAGGCGGCGGATTTCGGTGATGAGATCCCGGATCAGCCGAACAAGCCCTATGGCTTTATCGTCGTCTCCATTGGAGATGGCCTGAATGACATTTTCCACGGACTGAATGTCGACTACATCATCGAGGGCGGACAGACGATGAATCCGAGTACGGAGGATATGCTGAATGCGATCGATCATGTCCATGCCGATGTGATCTTCATCTTTCCGAATAATGGAAACGTCATCCTTGCTGCCGAGCAGGCCAGAACGCTGACCGACGATAAGGAGATCATCGTCGTTCCGTCCAAGACCGTGCCGCAGGGCATTGCAGCCCTGATCAGCTTCCAGGAGGATCTGACGCCTCAGGAAAATCTCGAGGCGATGATTGAGCACATGGAGACGGTGAAGACCGGTGAGGTCACCTACGCAGTCCGGAATACCTGCGTGGATGACAAGGAGATCCATGAGGGAGACATCATGGGTATCGGCGATCATCATATCCTGGCCGTAGGACAGGGCGTAGCCGATGTGGCCTTTGAGACGGTCGCCAACCTCATCGATGAGAATTCCGAGCTCGTCACGATCTATTACGGTGCCGACACGACCGAGGAGGAGGCCGGTGCTCTGCAGCAGACCATCGTTGACTGCTACCCGGATATCGATGTCGAGCTGTATAAGGGCGGCCAGCCGATTTACTACTACGTTCTTTCGGTGGAATAAATGACTGATATCCGTTCTCTGAAGGGGATCGGTGAGAAAACGGCGCAGCTTTTTGCGAAGCTGTCCATCACAGACACCGAGGACCTGCTGGAGTATTATCCTAAAAATTACAACTACTATGCGGCACCGGCTCCGATTGCCGAGTGCCGCCGCGAAGGCACGGTGGCAGTGACCGGTATGGTTCTGAAAACACCGGGCCTTTTCCGTAAGGGGAATTTGAGCGTTTTGACCGCTGTGATCGGCGATGGAAGCGGACAGATGACCTGCAAGTGGTTTCATATGCCATACCTGAGAAGCAAGCTGGTAAGCGGCTCGCGCTATGTTTTCCGCGGAGCCTTTACCAGCCGTTTTCGCACTCCGACGCTTTCTCAGCCAAAGCTCTACACCCTTTCCGAGTACGATGAGCTGCAGGGCACCTATGAGCCGGTCTACGGCCTCACAGAGGGACTGACTAACAATGCCGTCCGGAAGGCTGTGAAACAGGCGGTCGAGATGAGTACGGGCGTTCCGGATTATCTGCCGGAGAGGCTGCGCAAGGAAAAGGACCTTCTTTCCTGGCGTGAGGCTCTGTGGGGGATCCATTTTCCGGAGAGCGAGGACTCCTTAAAGGCTGCGAGACGCAGGCTCATCTTTGACGAATTCTTCCTGTTTTCCCTGACGGTCCGGGCTTCCAGGCAGACGGAGGCAGCGTTGCCGAATTCCTTTCCGGTGCATGACTTTTCCGGCACTGAGGCGGTCCTGACGGCGCTTCCTTACCAGCTGACCAAGGCACAGGAGAAGGTCTGGCAGGAGATCCGGAACGACCTGGGCGGAAAGGGACGTATGAACCGTCTGATCCAGGGCGATGTCGGCTCCGGAAAGACGATACTGGCCTTTCTGGCGATGCTTGCCATTTCCGATGAGGGCTATCAGGCAGCCATGATGGCGCCGACCGAGGTTCTGGCTAAGCAGCATTATGAGAACCTGACCCGTCTTTGCGCGGAGCATGGGCTCGATAAGCATGTCGTCCTTCTGACCGGCTCCATGACCGCGAAGGAAAAAAGAGAGGCGCTCGCTGAGATCGCGGATGGCCGTGCCAGCCTCATTCTCGGTACGCATGCCCTGATCCAGGAGCGTGTGGCGTTTCATCAGCTGGGTCTTGTCATCACGGATGAGCAGCACCGTTTCGGCGTCAGCCAGCGGGATCTCTTTACCCGCAAGGGAGCCGATGAGGAGGACAGGATTCCTCATATTCTGGTCATGAGCGCCACGCCGATCCCACGCACCTTAGCTTTGATCCTGTATGCTGATCTGGAATGCTCTGTCATCGATGAGCTTCCCTCCGGGCGGAAGGCGATCAAGAACTGTGTCGTGCATACCGATTTTCGGGAAAATGCCTACCGCTTTATCGAGAAGGAGATTCGTGCCGGCCGTCAGGCCTACCTGATCTGTCCGAAGATCGAGCCGGGAGAGGGGTCGGATCTGGAGAATGTCGAGGACACCTATGATACCCTGCGGG
>CAMOGO010000341.1 GCA_946614075.1 uncultured Lachnospiraceae bacterium
TAAAATACGATGAACAAAGGTCAAAATTCCAAACTCGCTGGAGCGGAGCACTTAGTGTCAACCAAGTCGTAGACGAAGGTTGACACTTACGTGCGTGCCCCACCTGGCACTTGACGAAACGGAGCTTTTTAGGCGAACGTTGAGTCTAGTGCAGAGGTGTCCTGGCGCTCAGACAAGTGGAATTTTGACCTTTATCGTATTTTACCTTCGCAATGCATTTCTATGGCCTTCTCACAAAGACCGCCTTACGATATAATCACTGATTTTTCGTGTCTTCGAAGGCTATTCCTTATATCTTTTGTAGAGCGACAGCCCCTTGCGCAGAGATTATTCTTGCGGTTTCGCCTCTGGCTGGATATGAATTCCGTTTACGGTGACTTCGCCTTCGAGGGGGATCAGGAGGAAGGAGCGTCCGTCGATGACCCGGGTCTCGATCAGCTCCATCTGCTCCGGACGGACCTGGACCGTGACATCGGGAGTCTTCACCTCAAAGCGGCGTGCAGCGGCCAGGTTCGAAGCGAGGATGGAGGACTTCTCGCCGACTGTCCGCTCGAAACAGCTCTGGACAGCGTCGGTAGGATCCTCGTCGGTGCCGGTGGAGGAGATGATCCGCCGGATATCTGCCTGGTCGAGGGCGACCGGGTCAGGGCTGTCCTTGCGCTCCTCGATCAGATCGGAAAGCTGCGAGTGGATGGTGCGGACCGCTTCAAAGGTGCACTCATTTCCGAGAACCTCCTCGACGGCTTCATTGAAGGTTTCCTTCTGGGCCTTGGCGGGAGCCGGAGCGACACAGCCGAGAAGAGCCCCTGCGGTGTCTGCGTTCGGAAGCTCGGCATTCTTGGAGTAGAAGAGGAGCGAGTGAAGGTCCGTGTTGCGGTCGTTGTAGGCCGGGAAAAGGAAGCCGATTTCCGGTGCCTCCACGATCCAGTCGCGGATCCGGTCCTCGACACGGCTGACATCGGCGTTGATGCACAGGCCCGGCTTTGACAGACGGACCGGGCAGATCGCGGTCATGATGTAGTGGTAGACGTACTCCGAGGCATCAAACATCTCGGTGCCGTCCGTAGCCTTCTGCGGGATATCGTAGGAGCCCTCTGCGATGAGGATCAGGTAATGCTCCGGATACAGGAAGGAGGCGATGACCTGATCGTAGAAATCGTCAAGCAGTGCCGGATCCTGGCAGGAGCTGTTTAATAGCTTCAGAAGGAAGGCCTGATGCCCGCCGTCATACTCCTCCTCGTAAGGAAAGTCCATATTGAGCAGGTTGCGGCCAAGTCCGCCGGACAAAGACTTGCGGAAGAGATCAAAGTACTTGAAGGATTCCTCCTCCGGAAGGGATAAAAAAGCATCCGCGAATTCCAGGCGTTTTACTTTATTCTCATCGACATAGCATCCGCAAAGATGATGGATGCAGCAATGCTCCTTGGTAAAAAACTTCTTGATTTCCGATATTTCTTTCTTGTTCATATAGACATGTCCTTTCCGAACCTTTTAATCTGAAGCAGTAAGAAGCGTAGCATTCTTTTTGGTGCGGTACGTTTTTCGTGCCCTCGTATCATAGCTGAAAACTCTATGTTTTGCAAATGGAAGATAGGGGATGCTGTTTAAGAGTATAGAAACAGAATAGAGAGCAAATAGTTATCGTCTGGTTGACATGAGTATATCTTATTGGTACAATGTAGGAAAGACTATCGACGGCTATAAAAGCTTGGAATTCATCTATGAGGAAACGATTATGAAGGCCGAAAAACGTGTATACATCATCGTGGTGCTTCTGCTTCTGACTGCCTTATCGCTGGTTATCGGCATCCGGCTTGCCAGGAGGCATTTTACCGTCGAGGAGGAGCAGGAGATTACGAAGGAAGAGGCTGTCAGGATCGCGTATGAGAAGATTGATCAGATTTACCGGGAAGATGACCATTTCCTGAAATCCTTCTCCGGCGGAGATCCGGGCCTTACTTACACGATCGAGGTCGCAGACCCTGAATTCATCAAGGGAAAATGGGAGATGGATGTCTGGGTTGTATCGGAGCGGGACGGGATGACGGACCGGATTTACAATCATGTCACGATTACGAAGCAGGATGTTGTCGTCATGACAGGTGCCTGATGAGCAATAGGAGGATACAAAATGGCAAGAGTGAGTCACGTGGAGAGAAATACAAAAGAAACGAAGATCAGCCTGACATTGGGGATTGACGGAAGCGGAAAGGCAAATCTGAATACGGGAGTTGGCTTTTTCAATCATATGCTGGACGGCTTTGCCCGTCATGGTTTTTTTGACCTGGATGTCGCGATTGAGGGGGATCTGGATGTAGACTGCCATCATACGATCGAGGACTGCGGGATCGTGCTTGGTACGGCCATCCGCGAGGCACTCGGAGACAAGAAGGGGATCAGACGTTACGGATCTTTCCTTCTTCCGATGGATGAGACCTTGGTCCTGTGCGCGGTGGATCTTTCCGGACGTCCGTACTTTGCCTACGATGCGAAGTTCGCCGGGGAGAAGGTCGGCGATATGGACACCCAGATGGCGAGAGAGTTTTTCTATGCGGTCTCCTATTCGGCAGGGATGAATCTGCACATCAAGGAGATTTACGGGGAGAATGACCATCACATCATGGAGGCGATGTTTAAGGCGTTTGCGAAGGC
>CAMOGO010000342.1 GCA_946614075.1 uncultured Lachnospiraceae bacterium
CCTCTACCTCTGCCTGGGACATGCCCCAGGTCAGGCCATTATAGGAGAATTTCTCGGGTTCCGGCTCTACCGTACCGGGATCTACCACAACCGGATCCTCCGTGCCCGGATCTTCCGTATTCCCCTCCAGGGAGGTGCCGTCACCGGTAGGTGCTCCTGCTGCCTGGCGCGGTCCTGCAATCGGCTTCAGGGAGTAGATGACCTTCTCAAAGGCATACAGCATGTCAAAATCCCACATGTCGAGCGGGGCGACAAAACTCAAGGATGTGCTCTGGGCATCGCCCAGGATGCAGTAATCATACAGGCGGTACTGCTCGCCGTTCAGCTCCGTTAAGGCAGAAATGGCGGAGGCGTAGTAGCCGTTGACCGTAAAGATCGGGGTCTGATACTCGAGAGTAGCATCATCGCCAAGCATATCCTGACGGTACGTTGCGAAAAACTCATCCGCCTCGGCCCGGTTCAAAGCGCCTGTGTTTCCTGTGCGGGAGCAAAGGAAAACCCGATCCTCTTCCGCTGAGTCAAAATAGTAGTAATACGCCAGTCCAGTGCTCGGGAAAATCTCCCATTCCTGCGGTACTTCGAAGGTGAACTCACCCTCGGTACGCTCTACCACGCCGGCGGCCTCGCGCTCAGCCTCCTGCGCGTCCTCCGTGCCGGACCCGGTCAGTCCGCTGAAAATACCCTGCTTCACCGGTCCTGCTGCAAAGCTGGTCATGCCAAGCGCCATCGCCAAAAGCAGGCTAAGCGCCACGGCCAATCCTCTTCGTTTCATATGCGACCTCCTTTCACACTAGCTTATGTCCCCATAAACCATAAATATCTGCCTCTCTTTTGCAGAATATATGTTGATAAAGCTATCATAACGGAAAACCCCGCACATTTCAACTGTACAAGAAAAAGTACAAAAGAAATTTGCGGGATTCTTCTTTGTTCTCAGAAAATAGCGTTCCAAAGGCCAAAAGTGCTTCTTGCGAAAAAGGAAAAGGCCTCCTGTAATCAGGAGACCTTTCGCTATTTCTAGTTGTTAAGATTATTCTTCAGGATGACGTCGTGGCTTCCGCCCTCAACGATGGAGGTGGAGGAGACGACCGTCAGGCGTGCCTTTTTCTGCAGCTCCGGAATGGAGAGAGCGCCGCAGTTGCACATGGTGGAACGTACCTTGTAAAGGGTATTCTGGACACCCTCTGCCAGCGGTCCGGCGTACGGGACATAGCTGTCGACGCCCTCCTCAAAGCTCAGCTTCGTGGCGCCGCCCAGGTCATAGCGCTGCCAGTTGCGGGCACGGTTGGAACCCTCGCCCCAGTACTCCTTGACGTAGCCATTGCCGACCTTCAGCTTGTTGGTCGGGCTCTCGTCGAAACGGGCGAAGTAGCGGCCCAGCATGACGAAATCAGCGCCCATCGCCAAAGCCAATGTGATGTGGTAGTCATGAACGATACCGCCATCGGAGCAGATCGGAATGTAGATACCGGTCTCCTTGTAGTACTCATCGCGTGCGGCAGCAACCTCGATGACCGCTGTTGCCTGTCCGCGGCCGATGCCCTTGGTCTCACGGGTAATGCAGATGGAACCGCCGCCGATACCGATCTTGATGAAGTCCGCGCCTGCCTTAGCCAGGAAGAGGAAGCCATCACGGTCAACAACATTTCCTGCGCCGACCTTTACGGTGTCGCCGTATTTGGAACGGATCCAGGCCAGCGTGCGGCTCTGCCACTCGCTGAAGCCCTCGGAGGAGTCGATGCAAAGGACATCTGCACCTGCCTCAACCAGTGCCGGAACACGATCTGCATAGTCGCGGGTATTGATACCGGCGCCGACGATGTAGCTCTTATTCGCGTCAAGAAGCTCGTTGACGTTCTCCTTGTGGCTGTCGTAGTCCTTGCGGAAAACCATGTACTGCAGGCGGCCCTCTTCATCGATCAGCGGGAGGGAATTAATCTTCTTCTCCCAGATGATGTCGTTGCAGTCGTGCAGGCTGGTCGTAGCCGGAGCCGTCACCAGACGTTCTAAAGGAGTCATGAAGGTGGTCACCTTCTGGGTCATTTCCATGCGGGAAAGGCGATAATCGCGGGATGCCACGATACCGAGAAGCTTTCCATGGCATGTTCCGTCATCGGTAATCGCGACCGTCGAGTGGCCTGTCTGTGCCTTCAGCGACAGGACATCCGAAAGGGTAGCGGTCGGCGGAAGATTGGAATCGCTCGTGACAAAGCCCTTTTTGTAGGACTTGACCTTGCGTACCATCGCTGCCTCCTCCTCGATCGTCTGAGAACCGTAGATGAAGGACACACCGCCCTGCTTTGCCAGAGCGATTGCCAGCTCATCGCCGGAAACGGACTGCATGATAGCAGAGACCATCGGGATATTCATGGTAAGGGGGCATTCCTCCTCACCCTGACGATACTTGACAAGTGGAGTCTTCAGGCTTACCGCTGTCGGAATGCATTCCGACGAGGAGTAGCCGGGAACCAGCAGGTACTCTCCGAAAGTACGCGATTCTTGCTCAAAAAAATAGGCCATCTTCTCTCTCCTTGTAAAAATATTTGTTAATTATATTTGGAGGGATTATAAGTGTATTTAGAATAAACTGCAAGAGTAAAAATCACTGAAAATACACATTCCATCCGCTATTTGTTACCCTGCTTTTTACAG
>CAMOGO010000343.1 GCA_946614075.1 uncultured Lachnospiraceae bacterium
GGAGCTGCATGAGCGCATCCGCACGCTCTCTATGGAAGCCGGTAAGACCGTCAAGGTCGAGGGCAAGGACAACAACCTGCTCGATCTCATCGCCGCCGATCCTTCCTTCAATCTCACCCGCGAGGAGCTGCAGAAATCCATGGATCCGAGCCGCTACGTCGGCCGCTCCCCGAAGCAGGTGGAAGAGTTCCTGGCCAAAGTCATCCAGCCGATCCTGGACGCCAACAAAGAAATCCTCGGCGCCAAGGCGGAGATTCATGTCTAACAACAATGCCATGGATATGGCATACTTTGGATACAGGCTGACGAGGATTAATGAATAACAAAGAGAAAGGCGCGGTTTTTCCGTGCCTTCTTTGAACTTTTTTGTTCGCAGAATCTCCTCTTTCCGAAAATGCTATATTCTGATATAATAAATGCCGTGTGCAAACAGCACGAAGCAGAAAGAGGGGATAAACATGGCAGAGGTTAGACAGGCTGCTCCTGCGGTCATCGACTACTTCCCGGAGGAGGTCGTTTTTCACGGGACCTTCCGGAAAAGCCAGCGTCGGGTGATCGAGAGCATCAATAATAGAATATCGGAAAAGGATGAGAGGAAGCTGATCCTGGTGGCCGCACCGGGGTCCGGCCAGATGGAGATCGGTCTGGAGATCATCCGCGAGATCGGGGTTCCGGCTCTGATTCTGTGCAGCACGACGGCATCCGCCGACGCATGGCGTGACACCTTTGCGGAGAAATTCATGCCGGAGAAGGCAGACATCAAGAAGTGGGTCAGCCGGGATGCCTCCGTCAAGGCGCCGATCATCGCTGTGACCTACCAGTCCTTGAGCGCCTCGCTCAATGTCAAAAAGCCCATCGCGAAGTGGATGAAGACGGCGGGTGTCCGCATGGTCCTTCTCGAGGAGCCGCATCACATGCGCGCCGAGTGGTGGAAGGGCATCGAGGAAGTCAAAAGCGCGGTTTCCGGCGGTGTGTTTATGGCCATCTACGGCTGTCTGCCGGAGGATTCCAACGACAATGAAAAGAGCAAGATCGCAGCTCTTTGTGGAAGCAGTGTCTCCGAGGAGATCACGACCGTAGAGCTTCTGCGTGAGGGTGCCATCTGCCCTTACCAGGACTATGTCTACCTGTGCACGCCGCAGGGGAGCGACGCGGAGAAGATCGAAAACTGGGATGACACGACCGAGTACTATCTCGATTTCTTCCGGAAGGATGAGGGCTTTGCCTCGATCATCGAGAGCAACTTAGGCCTTGAGAATATCCGCGACTTTTCGCCGGCATTCCGGGAGAATCCGGACTACTTCATGGCCATCCTGTCCTGCCTGAAGTCTCACGGCAAGCCGCTTCCGGACCCGATGCCGGAGCTTCTGGGCAATACCGTCGAGGTACCGGAGCTTGATCTCGCAGGCACCAGACTGCTGCTCGAGGGCTACATGGATTTCGACCAGGAGTCCTACGCCGGGACCGAGGAGTACCGGAAGGCACTCGCCAGCACACTGCAGGATGCCGGCCTTTACAATAAGGGCAAGCTGAATTTCGACCATGCCGAGGAGAAGGAACGCGTCCTGACGCCCGGCCGTGAAAAGCTCGAGGGCGTGATGGATATCATCCGCACGGAGCAGGCGGCTTTAGGCGATGATCTGCGCATGCTCATTCTTTCGGACCAGATCCGGAAGGAGCTCTCCAGCATCATCGGCAACGAGGAGAAGGCCATCACCGAGATCGGCACGGTCACGATGTTTGAAAAGCTCCGCCGTGAGATGCCCGAGGTCCGCATGATCGCGCACACCAGCACCTTCACCGCGGTTCCGAACGACCTCCTGCCTGAGTTTGAAGGCAAGGTCAAGTACACGACCAAGGAGCTGAAAAACACGGACTACACTCAGCTGCAGTTCCAGACGATCGCTATGAAGGACGCGAACAATCGCATCCTTGAGCTTCTCGAAGAGGGGAAGATCAACGTTCTCCTTGGTGCGAACGCGAGCGCCCAGGACGGCATGGACACCCACGCGGTGAACAGCCTCGTCCTGACCGCAAAGGCAGGAAACAGCGGCCAGATGAACACGGTCCGCTGCCTGGCCATGGCGAAGAACCCGGCCATGCCTAATAAATCCCTGAACATCTGGACTCTCCTCATGGTAGATGAGAAAGGCCAGTCTCAGGAGAAGGATACCTTCCTGGAGCAGGCAGCCGTCACGACCGGCTATGCCTACGACAAGGATCAGATCATCACCGGAGCAGACCGCTTTGCCGGCATGGCAGGCGAGATGACACCGGAGCAGATCACGGCCTGGAACGAGCAGGCAAAGACGATGGCATCCGACCGCCACGCCATCTGGACCCACTGGAATGCCGCAGTCCAGAGCACCGGCGAGAAGAAAAAGAAGCTGGCTGAGGTAGTCGACTTCGAGCAGAAGGTCTTCCCGAAGACCGCTTACGAGAAAACGCTGAAGACCCGTACTATCGTATCCGGCGCCATCATCGTCTTTATCCTGGTAGACTTCTTTGTACTGGGCCTGTTCCGGGGCCTGGTCGGCACCTGGATCGCCGCTTTGCTGTACGGCATTGTCCTCTTTGGCATGGCACTTCTGTTCCGCCAGAGCGTACAGGGCATCGGCAGCCGCTTT
>CAMOGO010000344.1 GCA_946614075.1 uncultured Lachnospiraceae bacterium
CCCGCTCCCTCTGTTCAACGATAGCGACTTCGAGTTTTTCCTCGGGCCGCGCCCAGGCGTCCTCAAGGCCAAGCATGCCCCCGCCGATAACGACGGCGAGTCGCGCCTGCCGCATCGCTTCCCGGATCCCTTTCATGTCCGAGCGGGTCCGCACGACGAATACGTTGTCTCTGTCCGCGCCTGGAATCGGCGGAATCGTAACTTCCGCGCCGAGGGCATAGATCAGCCTGTCATAGTCCTCTTCGCTGCCATCCTCCAGAGAGATCTTCCGGGCTGTCCGGTCGATCCCTGTCACGGCTGTCCCGCAGCGCACTTCAACATCGAACTGCGCCGGCCAGTCCTGCTGACGCTCGAACAGAACCGCTCCGGATCCGTCCAGAGCGAACTCCCGAATCAGCATGGGCCGGTTGAAACACAGCTCCTCTTCCGCTGTGATCATCAGGATCTCCGCTTCGGGATCCTTCCCGCGAATCGCTTCCGCGCAGGACATGCCGGCGATTCCGCCGCCAAGAATAGTATATCTCATAGTTTCAGGACTCCTCTTCTCTTCTGTAAACACATTCAGTTTAGCAGATTATTCCGTGCCTTGGAAGTTTTGATTGACAAACCCGCAGGCCTGCCTTTAAAATATGACCATAAAAAGAATATCTCCGACCCTCACATGACACCCGCTGCCGGTGAGGGCGATAGGGTGGGATGAGCGATCCTCCCGCCTGCCATTGTGCGAAGGAGACTCCGAAACGGCATTTTATGCCGGGAGGCCTGCCTGCGCACTTTTTTGTTGAAATCTTTTCGATTCTAAAAAAGTCCATCTTTTTTAAGTTCGTTTTGCTTGCTTGATTTCTTCTAAAAAAGTGCGCAGACGGGCTTTTTGTTTTCCCGCTAACATCGTCAGGTTAATCCGCACGATAGTCCAGCGATCCCGGCAAACTAATCCTCTCGCCGGGCCTGCCTTTTCTTGACACTTCTCCGTACAAACTGATAGAATATTGTCAGAATTTTTATTCTATCAAGCAAGCAAAACGTTACTGTCCACAAGTTAATAATCAACGGAGGAAAAAATGAACTTAAAAAAGATGACGTTGAACATCAACGGCGCTGACCGGATGTTCATCTGTGACCCTGCCAAGGACACCCTGGCAGATGTTTTGCGTCGCCTCGGTCTGACCGGTACCAAGGTCGGCTGCGGAATGGGCGCATGCGGCGCATGCTCTGTCATCGTCGACGGTAAGGTCGTCCGCTCCTGCATGAAGAAGATGTCCAAGATGGAAGAGTACCAGAAGATCACCACGATCGAGGGCATCGGAAGTGTCAACTATCCCCACGCGCTTCAGTCCATGTGGGTCGCTATGGGCGCAGTCCAGTGCGGTTTCTGCGTACCGGGCTTCATCGTTTCCGCATACCAGCTCCTGCTGGACAATCCGAATCCGACAAGAGAGGATGTCAGAGACTGGTTCCAGAAGCACCGCAACGTCTGCAGATGCACCGGCTACAAGCAGATCGTAGACGCTGTCATGGCGGCGGCTGAGATCATGCGCGGTGAGAAGACCGTTGATGATTTCAGATATGACTGGAAAAAGGATATCGGCAACTTCTACGGCAAGCCGCTGGAGCGTCCGAACGCGCTGCCTAAGGCCTGCGGCGTATGTGACTACGGTGATGACATCGAGCTGCACATGCCGGCAGAGACGCTGAAGGTAGAGATGGTAATGCCGAGGATCGCCAACCACGCCAGGATCCTGAACATCGATTACAGCGAAGCGGAGAAGATGCCGGGCGTCGTCAAGGTCATCACGGCCAAGGACGTCAAGGCACTGGGCTGCAAAAACTATTTCATGGCCTTCGGTTTCTCCGAGAGAACCGTTGAGATGCAGGAACACCACCACATTCTGGCTGAGGATGAGATCAACTGGTACGGCGACGTCGTTGCACTGGTCGTGGCTGACACAAGAGACCACGCCAAGGCTGCTGTCGACAAAGTCAAGGTCGAGATCGAGCCCCTGGAGGAATACATGTCCTACCTGGAGGCTGTCGCGCCGACATCCAAGCACCTCTTCGACTGGATCCCGGATACATACGGCAAGAACATCTACTGTCACCTGCCTGTTCTGAAGGGCGATGACGAAAAGGTTCCTGAACTGATCGAGAACGCGCCTTACTCCGTAGAAGGCTCCTTCTACTCCTCCAGAGAACCCCATATGTCCATCGAGGGCGATGTGGCTCAGACATACTATGACGAAGACGACAAGCTCTGCGTACACTGCAAGACCATGACCCTCTACTGGGATAAGGACGAAATGGCCAACGCCCTGGGTCTGGATTCCGAGACCGATATCCGTCTGATCGAGAACCCGACCGGCGGCTCCTTCGGATGGGCTATGAACGCTCACAACTGGACCCTCTGCGCATACGCGACTATGGTCACCAAGATGCCCTGCTCCCTGTCCATGGATTACAAGCAGTTCATGGCAGTCACCGGCAAGCGGTCCCCGTCCTACTGGAACGCCCGCCTGGCCTGCGACGAGAACGGCAGATTCATCGCCGGCGAATGGGACGGCGGTCTGGATGCAGGCTGCTTCGCTGACTTCGGTGATGACAAGCTGACCAAGTTCTCCCGGTTCATGT
>CAMOGO010000345.1 GCA_946614075.1 uncultured Lachnospiraceae bacterium
GGGCGGTTCGACCATCGTCGTACCGGTTTCCGCCCGCACCAAGGAAGGTATTGAGAACCTCCTGGAGATGATCCTGCTCGCCGCTGAGGTGAAGGAGCTCAAGGCCAACCCTGACCGTAAGGCCAGAGGTATCATCATCGAGGCTCAGCTGGATAAGGGCAGAGGTCCGGTCGCGACCATGCTGGTCCAGAAGGGCGTACTGCATGTCGGCGATATCGTCGCAGCCGGCCATTGCTACGGAAAGGTTCGTGCGATGATGGACGACAAGGGCAAGAGAGTCAAGGAAGCCGGTCCTTCCACGCCGGTTGAGATTTTAGGCTTCAACGATGTCCCGGGCGCCGGAGAAATCTGCATCGCCATGGACAATGAGAAGGAAGCCCGTGCCTTTGCCGAGGCATTCATCTCCGACAGCAAGGAGCAGCTCATCAAGGATACCCGATCCAAGATGTCCTTAGACGATCTGTTCAGCCAGATCCAGGCAGGCAACCTCAAGGAACTGAACCTGATCGTCAAGGCAGATGTTCAGGGCTCCGTGGAGGCGGTCAAGCAGAGCCTGACCAAGCTTTCCAACGAAGAGGTTGTGGTCAAGATCATCCACAGTGGCGTAGGCCAGGTAAGCGAATCCGATGTTTCTCTGGCATCTGCGTCCAACGCGATCATCATCGGCTTCAACGTCAAGGTCGATCCGACCGCCAAGTCTACGGCCGAGACCGAGAAGGTCGATATCCGTCTGTACAATGTCATCTATCAGGCTATCGAGGATGTCGAGGCTGCCATGAAGGGTATGCTCGACCCGGTCTACGAGGAGCAGATTGTCGGTCATGCGATCGTCCGCCAGCTCTTCAAGGCTTCCGGTATCGGTACGATCGCCGGTTCCTATGTCACCGATGGCAAGATTGTACGGAACGCCAAGGTACGTATCACCCGTGGAAAGGATCAGATTTTCGAGGGCGCTCTGGCTTCTCTGAAGCGCTTCAAGGACGACGCCAAGGAAATCGCCAAGGGATATGAGTGCGGTATTGTCGTCGATGGATTCAACGAGTTCCAGGAAGACGACCTGATCGAGGCCTATATTATGGTTGAGGTTCCGAGGTAAAATCGGAAATGTCTATGTGACGGCCGGGCGAGGAGTGACCTTTCCCGGCCGCTTTCATGCACACGGAGGAAACATATGAGAAAGAACAGTATAAAGAACGTACGGATTAATGCTGAGGTGCAAAGAGCTCTGTCGGATATTATCCGGAACGAGGTGAAGGATCCGCGGATCCATTCCATGACCTCCGTAACGGACGCAGAGGTCTCTCCGGACCTCAAATACTGCAAGGTTTACATCAGCGTTCTGGGAGATGACGAGGATGTAAAATCGACCCTGGAGGGCCTTCGCAAGGCGGTCGGCTTTATCCGCCGCGAGCTTGCGCATAAGGTCAACCTCCGCAATACGCCGGAGCTGACGTTTGTCGCGAACCAGTCGATCGCTTATGGTGTTTCGATGAGCCACAGGATCGACGAACTCATTCGTGAAATGGAGGAGAGCCATGCCGGAGAGGAAATGGACGAGACAGGAGAAGACACAGTGGCTGAAGAGCTGGATTGAGCCTGCGAAAAGCATCCTGATCCTGGGCCATGTGAGGCCGGACGGGGACTGCGTCGGGTCCACGCTGGGCCTTTACAATTACATCCGTGATAATTGGCCGGAGAAAAAGGTCCGAGTCTGCCTCGGGAAATTTTCGCATGATTTCCTGCTGCTTCGCGGCGCGGATGCGATCTCTCACAAGGTCGAGGAAACGGCTGTCTATGATTTGTGCATCGCCTCGGATGTGAGCTCCTTAGAGCGCCTGGGCGATTTTCGCCCGATGTTTGAGCGCGCGGTGCACAGGATCTGCGTCGACCATCATGCGACGAATCCCGGCTTTGCCGAGGAGAATATCGTGGAGGGAGAGGCCAGCGCAGCCTCGGAGGTCCTTTTCACCATGATGGAAGAGGACAAGATATCCAAGGCGACAGCGGAATGCCTGTATCTTGGCATTGTCCATGACACGGGCGTCTTCAAGCATTCCAATACCAGCCGCCAGACGATGGAGATCGCCGGCGTCCTGATCGAAAAGGGCGTGTCTACCAGCACGATCATCGATCAGACCTTTTATCACAAGACCTTCCTGCAGAACAGGATTCTGGGGAAGGCGCTTTTAAACGCGACGCTGGAGCTTGGCGGAAAGCTGATTTACTCTGCGGTTTCCCATGCGGAGCTGACGGAGTATGGCGTGTCCGCTCTTGATCTGGAGGGCGTGATCGATCAGCTTAGGGTCACGGACGGCGTAGAGTGCGCGATGCTGGTCAATGAGACAGGGACAGGAGAGTGTAAGGTCAGCATGAGGGCAAACGGCGACTGCGATGTCAGCCGGATTGCCATGGAGTTTGGCGGAGGCGGCCACATCAAGGCGGCCGGCTGCACCATCTGCGGAAGTCTGCAGGAAGCCAAGGAGAAGCTGATCCGGACAACGGAGAGATTATGGATGGAATCCTGAATATATATAAGGAGCGAGGCTTTACCTCGCATGATGTCGTAGCCAAGCTCAGGGGTATCTGCCATCAGCGGAAAATCGGACATACCGGGACGCTCGACC
>CAMOGO010000346.1 GCA_946614075.1 uncultured Lachnospiraceae bacterium
GCCATCGTAATAGGCATGCTCATTGATCATGACCGGCTGGCAGGCGCCTGGCAGCGCGCAGGAAGCCATGACCACACGGTAATCGTCCTTCGCCATCTCGTTCTTGTGGAAATAATGAGCCTGGCCGCTTTCGGCATCGGTCGAAACCACGACGAACTCGGCCGGATTTTCCATCATGGCCTCATAGTCCAGCGGATCGTCTCCGTCGCTGTTGGACAGGTTCCCGTAGATATAGTTCAGATTAAACAGATCTCCGTACTTTATGTAGCTTTGCATGCCGAAATACTCCGGCTCGTGGATATGCTTGGTATAAAACCGCAGGTTGCGGTCCCGCTGCCCGGCAAGGTAGGAAGCCAGATTGGCGGATCCGGCGGAAACACCGATACAGTAATCAAAAGTAATATCATGATCCAGAAAAGCATCGAGAATCCCTGCGCTGTACGCGCATTTCATTCCCCCGCCCTCTACGACAAGACCAATCTTCATTCACGATCCTCATACACCGCCGGTGATGTTCCCGGCGATGGCCTTTCCAAGGTACATTCTGA
The DNA here is from genome assembly GCA_946614075.1 of uncultured Lachnospiraceae bacterium. The sequence continues at coordinate 549 of CAMOGO010000346.1, forward strand.
ATGGGTTAATTATAAGGAACCTCTGACTTTCCCGCAATCGACAAAAACGGCCCGATGTTTAAATCGGGCCGTTTCCGGTAAGTATAGTGGCTATGCGCTTTTATTAAGTTTGCGGGCGGAATGGCATTATTGGGCTGCTTCCCCGTTTCCGGCTTCGCTCTTCAGGATCTTGTAGAGCATCTTGTAAAGCGACTGGCCTTCTTCTGGGGTCAACGGGACACATCCGCCGATCAGGAACGGAACATCCTTGACCTTGTCACGGACGCCCCAGCCCTCTTCTGTCAGCTCGATATTCACGACACGCTCGTCCTGCTTGGAACGGGTACGGGTCAGATGTCCGGCTTCCTCCATTTTCTTAAGCAGCGGCGTCAATGTACCGCTGTCGAGCATCAGCCTGCGGCCGAGATCTCTGACACTGATCTTACCTTGCTCCCAGAGTACCATGAAAACGAGATATTGTGTGTAAGTCAGACCCAAGGGCTTCAAGTAAGGAGTGTAAAGATTCACCACCTTGCGGGCACAGGCATAAAGGGGAAAGCAGAGCTGATTTTCCAGTCTCAGCTGCTGAGGGGTTTCTCCACACAAAACCTGAACATCGGTGTTTCCCATTTCTCCTGTCATCTTTGTACCTCCAATTTCCTGATTATTCTATTCCGGCACACACTTCCACCACTTTTTCCGCCGGATAATCTTTCTTAGCAGTTGCTCTCGATCCAGCTGCGCATCGCATCCTTCGGGCGGAAGCCGATGGACTGGCTTACAACCGTGCCCTTCTTCAGCAGAAGAACGGTCGGAACACTCTGGATGTTGTAATCTGCGGACAATGCCATATTCTCATCGACATCGCAGCTGAAGAACTCAACCTTGCCCTCCATCTCCTCGGCAAGCTGCTCGAGAACCGGGCCCAGCATCTTGCAAGGGCCGCACCAGACTGCGTTGAAATCGACAACGGCAACGTCAGCCTGCATAGCTTCTTTCATATTGTCATCTGTAATCGTCTTCATAAATCCTATCTCCTTAATCGTGCTCAAATAGGTTCGCTCAATTAATTATTGTATCCGATTTTTCACGGTTTGACAAGGCTTTCTGGCAAAAATTCTGGATTTTTAGGCCAGAAAATACACATTTTTCACATTTTGTCACGTTACGCCTTTGCTGCCCGGCGTCTCTGGTCGATAAAGGAAACGGCCGAAAGTGCCGCTACATTTCCCTCGCCCGCCGACTTGATGTACTGATACGGAAGGCCGGCGATATCACCGCAGGCAAAGCATCCGGCGATGTTGGTCGCCATGGACCGGTTGACCACGACATGGCTGCCGTCCGTCTCCAGGCCCGGAACCAGCTGACCGGGGGAAATCGCGTCACGCAGGACAAAGACACCGTTGACCTCATAGCGTCCTTCCTTCGTCACGACTGCCTTCAGGCCGCCCTCCGCTTTCTCGATCGCCACCGGCGTCTCGCGGATGACCTCGATCGTCTCGGGGAGCTTCACCTCGTCCTTGTAAACGGGGAAATAAAGAACCTTGTCGGCTACCTCAGCCAGGAACAAGACCTCTTCCTCTTCCTTGGGGCTGTAGCCGATGACCGCTGCCGTTTTTTTCCGATACAGAGCGGCATCGCAGGTAGCGCAGTAGCTTACGCCGCGCCCGAGGAACTGCTCCTCGCCCGGCAGCAGCTTTCCCGGAACCACACCGGTCGCCAGGATCACGGCATCTGCCTCGTACATGGCATTGTCACCGCCCTGCAGCGCAAAGTAGTCCCCCATCGAGTAGACCGCATTGATCCTGTCCTCGGTGATCTCGACGCCCATGGCTGCAGCATGGTCTGCAAAGGCCTTCTGCATCGCCTCGCCGGATACATGAGGCAGTCCGAGGTAATTATCGATGGCATGGGCTTTCTCTACCTTGGTGCTCAAACTCTTGGATCCAAACAGAAGGATCGATTTATTCCGGACCTTTGCCGTGATGGCTGCCTCGAGCCCGGCAGGCCCTGTTCCGATAATCGCGATATCTACTCTTCCCATGATGAATACTCCTTTATACTCGTATGCGGGAGCTTATATACTCCC
>CAMOGO010000347.1 GCA_946614075.1 uncultured Lachnospiraceae bacterium
GTCATAATTCATCGACCCGTCCTGGCAGATTGCCTGACGGAACCGGTTTTTATAACTTCTTTTCAGAAAGCTCTCCTCTCCATACAGGCAGTAGCATGGCTTAAATGCCTGGCTGCGGAGATCTTCGTTCAGGACCTTCATGGACTACTCTCTCCTATCCGATATAGCGGCAGGCGGCAAGAGCTGCGATCGCTCCGTCTCCTGCAGCCGTCGTCAGCTGCCTGACCTCCTTGGTCCTGCAGTCGCCTGCGGTAAAGACACCCTCCCGGCTGGTCATGCAGTCCTCGCCGGCATCGATATAGCCAGCCTCATCCAGCTCGACAAAGCCGCGGCAGAAGGCCGTCTGCGGGATCTGTCCGATCGCGACGAAAAGGCCGTCCACAGCCATCTGCTGTGTTGCATTGGTCCGGCGATCCTTTACGACGATGCCCGAAAGCTCGCCGTCCGTCTCCAGAAGCTCCTCCACGGTGCTGCAAAGCAGGAACTCGACATTCGGTCTTTCCTTAAGGCGCGCCACCAGAGCGCTCTCCCCGCGGAACTCATCCCGTCTGTGGATCACGGTCACCTTTTTGCAGATGCCTGAAAGGAACAGCGCATCGGTGAGAGCCGTATTGCCCCCGCCTACGACCGCTGCCTCGCGACCCGCGTAAAAGGCTCCGTCACATACCGCGCAGTAGGAAACGCCACAGCCGACCAGATCCTCCTCGCCTGCCAGTCCCATTCTCCTATGGGAGGTTCCGACGGCAAGCACCAGGGCCTTTGCCCTTTTCTCGCCCGTATCGCAGCTGACGAGGAACTCCTCGCCCTCCTGGGATACCGAAAGCACCTCCGCATATTCGATCTCGACGCCAAGGCCCTCAGCCTGTGACGTGAGCGCCGCTGCAAAATCCGTGCCGGATACGCCCGGGATGCCGGGGTAATTCTCCACCTTCGGTGAGAACACGATCTGCCCGCCGGTGCTTTCCTTTTCGATCAGCGTCACGCTTTTTCCGGCGCGACGTGCGTAGAGGGCAGCCGTTAATCCGGCTGTCCCTCCACCAATCACAATCAAGTCTGACATTTTTTAATCCTCGTGCTGGGCGATAAAACGACGTACCGCACCAAGTCCGACCATCTTGACCGCGTCCTCATCCGAGCCGGCTACCAGAGTCGGTGCCTGACGGATGCCAAGCTTTCCGGCCAGGTCCGCATTCTCCTCTGCGAACAGCTTCGTGTATGGAATGCCCGCCTCCTGCAGGAGCTTCTCTGCCTGGCGGCAGTTCGGGCAGGTCTTGGTCGCAAACAGGCGAAGTCCTGTAGAGGAAGCCTCTGCGGCAGGTGCTGCTGCAGCCGGTGCCGTGTTTGCAGTCTGTGCCGTCTCCTCTGCGATTCCGGCATTTACAGCCTTGATCGTCTCAGCGACCGGTGATGCTGCCACAGCATCGCGTCTGTCGGCATAGATCGGGCCTACATGGCGCAGGCAGGAGCATCCGATGTTGTAAACCTGACGATCCTTGTACTCCTGAGCCTTGCCATCGTTCCAGTTCTGGACCGGACGATAGTATCCGGTGATACGGCTGTAGACCTCAGTCTTGGCACCGCAGATCGGGCAGGTAAACTGCTCGCCGGTGATGTATCCGTGATCCTTGCAGACCGAGTAGGTCGGAGACAGCGTATAGTAAGGCAGCTTATAGTTTTCTGCGATCTTCCGGACCAGGTTCGCCGCTGCCTGCCAGTCGGGCATCTTCTCGCCCAGGAAGGCGTGGAATACGGTTCCGGAGGTGTACAGAGTCTGCAGCTCATCCTGGATATCCAGTGCGGAGAAGATGTCCTCCGTGTAGCCGACCGGCAGATGGCTGGAGTTGGTGTAGTAAGGAGTACCATTCTCGTTCGCGGTGATGATGTCCGGATACTGAGCCTTGTCATGCTTCGCGAAACGATAGGAGGTGGACTCAGCCGGAGTTGCCTCCAGGTTGTACAGGTCGCCGTACATCTCCTGATAGTCGCTCAGGCGCTCACGCATGTGGTTCAGGACATCCTTTGCAAACTCCTGAGCCTGCGGATCGGTCAAATCCTTGCGCAGCCAGCAGGCATTCAGGGCTGCCTCATTCATACCCACGAGACCGATCGTGGAGAAATGATTATTGAAGGTTCCCAGATAACGCTTGGTGTACGGATACAGGCCCTCCTCGAGGAGCTTGGTGATGACGGTACGCTTGGTATTCAGGGAGCGTGCCGCGATATCCATCAGCTTGTCCAGGCGGACATAGAAATCCTCCTCGCTCGCCGACTCATAGGCCAGACGAGGCATGTTGATGGTAACGACGCCGATCGAGCCCGTGGACTCGCCGGAGCCAAAGAAGCCGCCGGATTTCTTGCGCAGCTCACGCAGGTCAAGGCGGAGACGGCAGCACATGGAGCGGACATCGCTCGGCTCCATATCGGAGTTGATATAGTTGGAGAAATACGGAGTGCCGTACTTCGCGGTCATCTCAAAGAGGAGCTTATTATTCTCGGTCTCGGACCAGTCAAAATCACGGGTGATGGAATAGGTCGGGATCGGATACTGGAAGCCGCGTCCGTTGGCGTCGCCCTCGATCATGATCTCGATGAAGGCCTTGTTGACCA
>CAMOGO010000348.1 GCA_946614075.1 uncultured Lachnospiraceae bacterium
CCAATGAAGCCGAGGTGAGGAAGCTCGCGGCGGAGTACGCGCGGTAGGCCATCGGACATCCTGCGGCGCAGCCCGGTGAGGCTGTCTGGCAAAGCTATTTTCTTCAGCGTTTACTTGCGGGAGTACCGTTTTCTGTGTTACAATGATCGGACAGGTGCGCATACGCATCGTTATCGGTATTTCTGGAGGAGAAAAAGTAAATGGCAGAGGAAATGATGAAGATGGAGCAGACTGCACAGGAGGTGGCAGAGAAGGTAGCGCAGACCGTAACCGAGGCAGCACAGACGGCAGCCGCGGCAGCGGCTGAGGCGGCGGAGGCTGCATCAGAGGCGACTGAGGCTGCAGCAGAGCCGGTGGAGAGCATGGAGGACTACAAGGAGGAGCTCGAGGCATCCTTCCGTCAGATCCATGTAGGCGATATCCTGACCGGCACGGTGATTTCCGTGGATGAGACAGCAGTGACGCTGGATCTGGATTTCTATGCACCTGGCGTGATCCGCGCAGAGGATATGAGCAAGGATCCGAAGTTCTCGCTCCTGGCAGATGTCCATGTAGGCGACCAGATCAAGGCAACGGTTGTCAAAAGAGATGACGGTGCAGGCAATATCCTGCTGTCCTGCGTTGAGGCGGCGGAGACTTTGGGCTGGGAGAGCCTGAAGGAAGCGATGGACACCAAGAAGGTCCTCACCGTAAAGGTCAGCGAGACCGTCAATAAGGGCGTTGTCGCCTATGCAGAGGGTATCCGTGGCTTTATCCCGGCTTCCAAGCTGGCTCTTGACTATGTGGAGGATACCTCCTCTTATGTCAATCAGACTCTGGAGGTTCAGGTCATCACGGTTGACAAGGCTGCCAAGAAGCTCGTCCTGTCCGCAAAGGATGTCCTGCGCGACAAGGAGAAGGAGCGTCTGGCTCACAAGGTTTCCATGATGGTTCCGGGAACGATCCTGGAGGGCCGCGTAGAGAGCCTTCAGGCCTATGGCGCATTCGTAGACCTGGGCGATGGCCTGACCGGCCTGGTTCATGTTTCCCAGATCAGCAATAAGCGCATCTCCAAGCCTTCCGAGGTCCTGAAGGTTGGCGATACCGTAAAGGTCAAGGTTCTCGGAACCAAGCAGGGAAAGATCTCCCTGAGCATGCGCGACGCCGCTGAGTCGGCAGGAACGACGGAAGATACGGACGAGATTTCCGGCAAGCAGGTAGAGGAGTTCTCTTCCCATGCAGCGGTAGGAACCTCTTTAGGAGACCTGCTGAAGGGCTTCAAGCTTTAAGTAAGTGTGATCTGAGCGACAACGGCCAGACAAAAGGCATAAATACTGTGTACAGGAGGGTAAGAAGATGAGTGATTACACGATTAACACCAAATGCGTCCAGGCTGGTTATACGCCTGGCAATGGAGAACCGAGACAGATTCCGATCATTCAGTCCACGACATTTAAGTATGAGACGAGTGAGGCGATGGGCGCTCTTTTTGATCTTGAGGCGAGCGGATATTTTTACTCCCGCCTCCAGAATCCGACCTGCGACATGGTAGCGGCCAAGATTGCAGCGTTAGAGGGCGGCACCGCGGCGATGCTGACATCCTCCGGACAGGCAGCCAATTTCTTCGCTCTGTTCAATATCTGCGAGAACGGCAGCCACATCGTTGCCTCCTCGACCATCTACGGCGGCACCTTTAACCTGATCTCCGTCACGATGGCAAAGATGGGCGTCACGGCGACCTTTGTCTCCCCTGACTGCACCGACGAGGAGCTCGAGGCAGCCTTCCAGGACAATACCCGCGCGGTCTTTGGCGAGAGCATCGCGAACCCGGCGCTGACCGTTTTCGACATCGAGAGATTTGCGAAGGCAGCCCACGCACATGGCGTTCCGCTGATCGTGGACAATACCTTCCCGACACCGGTCAACTGCCGCCCGATCGAGTGGGGCGCCGATATCGTGACGCATTCCACGACAAAGTACATGGACGGCCACGGCGCTTGCGTCGGCGGAGCGATCGTCGACAGTGGCAACTTTGACTGGATGGCCCATGCGGACAAATTCCCGGGTCTTTGCACACCGGATGAGTCCTATCACGGCATCACCTACGCCGAGAAATTCGGCCAGGGCGGAGCCTTTATCACCAAGTGCACCTCCCAGCTGATGCGTGACTTTGGATGCACCCAGTCTCCGCAGAGCGCTTTCATCCTGAACCTGGGCCTCGAGTCCCTGCACGTCCGCATGCCGCGCCACGTGGAGAACGGCCAGGCAGTCGCCGAGTTCCTGGAGGCACACGAGAAGGTGACCAGTGTCAACTACTCCGGCCTTAAGAGCAGCCCGTACTATGAGCGCGCGAAGAAGTACATGCCCAATGGCGGATGCGGCGTTGTTTCCTTTGAGCTGGCAGGCGGACGCCCGGCAGCAGAGGCCTTCATGAAGAACCTGAAGCTGGCCGCAATCGAGACGCACGTAGCCGATGCGAGAACCTGCTGCCTGAACCCGGCAACCTCCACCCATCGCCAGATGAACGAGGAGCAGCTGAAAGCAGCCGGCGTACCGGCAGGCCTGATCCGCATTTCCTGCGGTCTGGAGGACAAAGCAGACCTCATCGCCGACCTCGCCCAGGCACTC
>CAMOGO010000349.1 GCA_946614075.1 uncultured Lachnospiraceae bacterium
ACATCCACGGTGGTTCTGCCGGACAGCATTTTCCGCAACGAGCTGGTCGAGGTCAAGGACGAGAGCGGCAATGTGACCGGACATAAAAATGTGACGCATGCAGACCTCTCCTACCTCAGCAACACCCTGAAGCAGGCTGGCCTGATCGAGTATCGATGGCTTTTTGAATTCTATTGTCGCATGGCCAATGCCGATACCAAGGTGCGGCCGGGTGAATACCAGCTGCAGTCGAGTTATGACTACCGTGCCCTCATTCAGAATATGCGCCCGAACGCGGGAGCCGCGGTGACAGTAAATGTTACGCTCATTGAGGGCATGACGATCCGGGAAATGTTTGTCACCCTTGAGCGCAGCGGCGTGAGCAGCTTTGAGGATCTGATGGAAGCGGCACGCTCGTATCACTTTAACTACAGTTTCCTGGACGGGACCGAGCGCAGCGAGGAGGATCCGGACTACGAGGGAACGGAACTCCGACTGGAGGGATATCTGTTCCCGGACACCTATAATTTCTATGCCAATATGCAGGCTTCCAGTGCGCTGAATAAATTTCTCGAGCAGTTTAACAGCAACCTGACGGAGGACGTACTCGCCAAAATCCAGGCAAGTGGCCGCAGCCTTCGTGAGATTGTCACCATCGCCTCTATGATTGAAAAGGAAGCCGCAGACGATGAAGAGCGAGCCAATATTGCCTCTGTTATCTATAACCGCCTGCATGCAGGCATGAACCTCGGAATTGACGCGACCATCCTCTATGTCCATCCGGACCATGAAGGGGCGCCTGATGCAGAGATGCTGAAGGAAAACAGTCCGTACAACACGCGGCTGAGTCCTGGCTTACCACCAACCCCCATCTGCAACCCGGGACTTGCCAGCCTGACGGCAGCGCTCAACCCTGCGCAGACGGACTATTATTACTATGCCCTGGATACCGAGACGGGGAGACACCGTTTCTTTAACAGTCAGGAAGAATTTGACGCATTTGTTGCGACCCAGAGCTATTAACCTGTATTCCCATGATCCTGCCGGAGGGCGGGACGGTTTAAGACTTTCAAGTGAAATCGAGGAAACAACATGAAAAACTACGGACTGAACGAATTGCGGGAGATGTTTCTCAGCTTCTTTGAGACCAAGGGACATTTGAGATTGCCGAGCTTCTCCCTGATCCCCCAGAATGATGCCAGCCTTCTGCTTATTAACTCCGGTATGGCACCGATGAAACCCTGGTTCAAAGGTGAGCAGGAGCCCCCACGGCACCGTGTCTGCACCTGCCAGAAATGTATCCGTACCGGTGATATCGAGAACATCGGCAAGACGGCACGCCACGGTACCTTCTTTGAGATGCTTGGCAACTTCTCCTTCGGAGACTATTTCAAGAAGGAAGCCATTGCATGGAGCTGGGAATTCCTGACATCGCCGGAGTGGGTCGGCCTGGATCCGGATCGCCTGTACCCGTCGGTTTATGTAGATGACGATGAGGCAGCTGCAATCTGGGAGCATGACATCGGCATTGCACCTGAACGGATTTTCCGCTTCGGCAAGGAAGACAATTTCTGGGAACACGGAGCCGGTCCCTGCGGCCCGTGCTCGGAGATCTATTATGACCGTGGTGAGAAGTACGGCTGCGGCAAGCCGACCTGTACCGTAGGCTGTGACTGCGACCGTTACATCGAGGTCTGGAACAATGTGTTCAGTCAGTTTGACAACGACGGCAACAACAATTATACCGAGCTCAAGCAGAAAAACATTGATACCGGTATGGGCCTGGAGCGTCTGGCGGTTGTCTGCCAGGGCGTGGACTCGCTTTTCGATGTTGATACCGTTATGCATGTGACCCACAAGGTCAGCGACATTACGCATGCATATTATGGTGAAAGCCATAAGAAGGATGTCTCGCTGCGCGTGATCACCGACCATATCCGCAGTGCTGTTTTCATGATTTGTGATGGCGTTCTGCCCAGCAATGAGGGACGCGGATATGTTCTGCGCCGTCTGCTGCGTCGGGCGTCCCGGCACGGCAAACTTCTCGGCGTGAACGATCCCTTCCTGCACGAGATTGTCGCTACGGTTGTTGAGATCAGCGGTGGTCAGTATCCCGAATTGGTGGAGAAGCAGAAGTATATCACCGCCGTCGTCCGCAGTGAGGAAGAAAAATTCGGCAAGACGATCGATGCCGGCCTGCGCATCTTTGCTGAGCTGCTGGATGCACATAAGGCAAAAGGAGAAAGTGTCTTCTCCGGCGCGGATGCCTTCAAGCTCTATGACACCTATGGCTTCCCGCTCGATATTACGGTTGAGATGTGTGAGGATGAGGGAATGACCGTCGATGAAGACGGCTTCCATGCCCTCATGCAGGAGCAGCGCGAGCGTGCCCGTGAGGCCCGCAAGGCGCTCGGCGACCTTGGATGGTCCGGCATCAGTTTTGGCAAGGAGATCCCGGAGACCATCTTTGCCGGTTACGATCAGGATACCTGTGAGGCAACAATCCTTGCCGCCGTGTGCGACGGGGAGAGCAGCAACATCGTCTCGGAAGGCGATGAGGCCATTCTGGTGCTTGATCAGAGTGTTCTCTACGCTGAGATGGGCGGACAGCTCTCTGACAC
>CAMOGO010000350.1 GCA_946614075.1 uncultured Lachnospiraceae bacterium
ACGGTTCTTTCTGACAACTTTTCTTTGAAAAGTTGTCAGAAAGAACCGTCCCCACCGACACCCCCTCAATTATCCTTCAACAATCCCCTTCTCCGCCTTCAGCTTCTTCAGATCCCTCTCAAGATTGAAGAAAAGCAGCATCAGCAGGAAGATGACCGCGCACATAATCATCGGGATATAGTTGTACATGAACTTGATCGCTGTGATGACCGTCTCCGGCTGAGGAAGCCCCTGTGCGTCAAGCGCCGCATCAAAGCCCGCTCCCGAGAGCACCCATCCGAAGATCGCCTGGCCAAGTCCGAGGCCCAACTTCTGAGCTGCGGAAGTCCCCGCATTTCCCATGCCGACCGCATTAATGCCGGTCTTCAGCTGCCCGTAGAGAATCGCGTCAGCGACCATACCCATTGCCATGCCGCCCGACATACCGAGCCCGAGCCCCTTAAGGACGTTGCAGGCAATCATCAGAGTCTTATTTGTATCCACAAATCCGAAGCCGAGGAAGCCGAGCGTCAGGCAGAGCATGCCTGCGGTGTAGATCGGACGCTTCCCGAACTTCTTCATGAAGAACGGAGTCGCGAACATAATTGCGAACTGAGCAATCGAGATGGCGTTGTTCATCCAGCTGATCTCGCCCATGTCTCCGAAGATGTAAATCGCGTAGTATACGCCGCCGATCGAGTAGAAGATGATCACGAAGAAGATGCAGAGCATCGCAAAGAACATCATGACCCAGTACTTGTTGGAAAGAAGAGCTTTGATCGCGACCATCGCCGGAACCTTGTCCTCTTTCTTTTCCGCACTCTTTGCTCCGCCGTCAGTCACACGTTCCTTCGTGCTGAACACCGTAATCAGAGAGACGACAACCATGATTGCGCAGAGAATTGTGATGGTAATCGTGAATCCCTGCTGTGTCATATAGGTCTCGGCACTGCTCGAGAATTTGGTGAGCATGATGGTGAAGACGGCATTTACGAAGACATTGCCGAGAGTCTGGAAGATCTGCTGAATGTTGCCGAGGAAGCCTCTCTCATAGGAGTTCCGGGTCAGCAGCGAGATCAGCGAGTAGTACGGAACCTGCATGGAAGTCAGGCAGACCGTGTTCACGAGGTTGTACATGATGAAGACATACACGTATTTAAGTGCCGACGGAAATGACGACGGAACGAAGAAAAGCAAAATCGTCGCGACCGCGAACGGGATGCACATGCGGAGCAGCCACGGGCGGGCCTTGCCGAGCTTTGAGTTCGTGTTGTCGACCATCCGGCCGACGACGAGATCCGATACGCCGTCGAAGAGCTTGGATACAGCGATGAGTGTGGAAATGACTGCCGCATCGAGAAGCGCCACATTCGTGAAGTAAACCGTCAGGAATGTGCCGATGATGCCGTTGATCATGTTCCAGCCGAAGGCTGCGGAAGCGTAGCCGACGCGTTCGCCCCAGCCAAGGGGCAGATCAGGGTCGTTGTGTTTCGTCGCGAGACTAATCATGAGATACTCCTCCTTGAAAAATAAGTTTATAATTAATGCATTTTAGCTTCCGTGTCCGATATGGAGGTACGGCTGTGTTTCTTTCTGAATACAGAGTACTCCGATACGGGTTTTATATATATTCTTATATGGCTGTTTTTGTTCTTATTTTATCCTTTAATTCCTGAAGTAAATGCCGCCCCCGGGAAGGAAGTCCGCAGGCGGCATTTTCATCATTTTTCACATTCAGTTTTCATAGAACCTGAGGTCACCCCATACCACCATGAGATGGCGTCTGTCGAGCTCCTCCGTCCGGCTCTCCCTGTCGAAGATGCGGACCGGAGATTTGGCTCCCGTGAAGCGGCTCCACTCAGGGTTCGGATCGCCATTTTTGATAAATGAAGCCCAGTCCCCGTGGATCTCCTTCACCATGGTATCGAAGAGCGCCTGGTCTTCGCCGTCGAACATGAAGTGTGTGAACGGATGATTGGGTCTCACAAACACAAATGGCAGCTCGAACGCATGCGAAGCCTTCCACCCGGTCTCGATCCCGCTCTTTGTCACCAGCTCATAGCGGTACATCCAGACATCCTCGGTGTATTTGGTCTGCGCCATGGCGACTTTGACGGCAGGCATTTCAAAGGCATAGTCCGTCGCGAAACGGATAAACGGATCGCCGCCGATCTGCCTTGCATCGCCCGTGACCGGCGGAAGGGAGGAAGCCATGGAAACCGAGGTGTCGCGGAAGATCGTGAAGGCATCCCTTCCGCCCTCGTGATAGAACGCGATCAGCTGCGGGAGGGCAGCGGTGTTGCCGTTTTTCTCGATCATCTCCGTGATCATGGTCCAACTGTTCGGAAATCCCGTATTCTCCGGATGAACGAACATTGTCCCTTCATGCATATTGGTGCCGATGAGGAGCTTTACGCCTTCTGCGCTGCCGCCGCGGATCGCGTCGATCGGACGCACCGGCAGCAGGTCGTCCTGTACCGGCCCCGGAAGGAACATCCCCGGATTCTTGTACTGATGCTTTGCGGTGACATATTCATGGCCGAGGAGGAAGATCTTCGGGTCTTCTTTCAGAAGCCTCGGGAGATCCTTCTCTGTCCAGT
>CAMOGO010000351.1 GCA_946614075.1 uncultured Lachnospiraceae bacterium
GTACAAAAGGCAAGGACGTTTTTTGCTTTTAAATAAATGGGTTGTACATTTTACATTGTTTATGGTAGAATGTAATCCAAATGATGCTATAGGCGGAATCTGCCCATTTGCGTCATTTTACGTGTCACTAAGGTAGCGTCGTAGAGGGGTGATCCAATTTGAGAGAACGCATCAGCCGCCTGGCTAAGGGATTTGTTGAATATGGAAATTGCGATATCCGGCTCTCCTGTGAGATGATCGAAGAATCTGTCACGGCCGGCCGCAAGGAGCAGGGCGAGTTCAGCGTTTACAACGATGAATCCGTCCCGGTCAAGGGCCTGGTCTACTCGACGGATTTCCGCGTCCGTGCGCAGGCGGAGCTTTTTTCGGGTGTCCATAATACGATTCCTTACGAGGTCGATGCGACCCGCGAGTCCGCCGGTGAGGAGATCACGGGCGAGTTCCAGATCGTTTCGAGCTTTGGCGAGCTGACGATTCCCTATTCCTTCCGCATCAAAAACGCGGCGGAGGATACCATCGGCATGGTGGAGACGCCAGAGGCCTTTGCGGCGCTGGCCAGAGATTCCCGCGACCTTGCCCTGAAGCTTTTTGATTCCGACGATTTCTGCAGCCTTCCTTTCCTGAAAAATCCGGAATACCGTGTGCTGTATGATGGCCTGACGAGCCGCGGCAATAAGCGGAGCGCCATGGAGGAGTTCCTGACCGGAAGCGGTCTGAAGGAGTCGATCCAGCTTCGGGTCAACACAGCCCAGAAAAACTACGACAAGCTTTCGCTGCCGGAGATGGACTATGTGCGGATCGAGAAGAGCACCTGGGGCTATGTAAAGATCGAGGTCGACAGCGATGCCGATTTCCTGGTCCCGGACCGCAGCGTGATCACGGAGGAGGATTTCACGGACAATGTCTGTGAGATGTCCTTCCACATCGATCCTTCCGCTGTCCACCGTGGGAATAATTACGGGGCCATCACGCTCAGGACGGCTTATCAGTCGTTTAAGATTCCGGTGGTCCTGCAGGAGAGCGTACGGCGTGACGCGATCAAGGTCGCGCAGGACAGAGAGTGGGTCTCGTTTGTCAATCTTTATCTGGAGCTCCTCATGGGGACCCGGGAGAAGACTCTCCTTCTCAATGGCCTGCAGAACAGCATCACGAAGATCCGCCAGATGGCCGAGACGGGCGATATGGCCGAGCTTCTGCATGCGGAGATCTGCCTGCGGCAGGGGAAAAAGGACCAGGCGTCGATCCTGATCGAGGATGCCGGCGCTCGTATCGTGGCCAAGAGGGAGCCTGACGTCGATCTGCTGGCAGCGCTGATTTACCTGCGTACGCTGGCCTCCGGACGCGAGGAGGATATCCGGGACGCCGCCCAGAAGCTGAATCGCCTCGCGGAGAATCCGGCAACGGCTACCGATACGGTCATGCTGTACCTCTTCCGTGTGGACCGTGCGCTGGCGGAGAATCCGAGCCTGAAGCTGACACAGATCAAGACGCAGTACCGCCGCGGCTGCCGCAGCCCGTTCCTTTACCTGGAGGCTTGCCGGGTGTTTAATGTCCATCCGGAGCTCTTACGCGTCATCGATGCCTGTGAGCTGCAGGCGCTGCTTTTCGGCACCCGCAAGGGAATGATCAACAGCCGCCTCGCTGCCCGGATCGCGGAGCTTGCGATGCAGGAGAAGACCTGCCGGAAGCTGATGGTCCAGATGCTTGCCGCCCTGTACCGGAAGTTTGAGACGAAGGAGCTTCTGACCGGTATCTGCGCGCTTCTGATGCGCGGAGACTGCCGCGGTGAGAAGTGGTTTTACTGGTATGAAAAGGGAGTGGAGGCGGATGTCCGCCTGACCCGCCTGTATGAATATTATCTGTATTCGCTGCCGACTGATTTTCATGGTCAGCTGCCGCGGATGATCTTACTGTATTTCACCTACAACAGCACGCTCGATTACCTGACCCAGGCCAGACTTTACCGCTATATTCTGGAAAATGAGGCCGAGGATCCGCAGATGGCGGAGGCCTATGGGAAGCAGATCGAGGAGTTTGCCCGCGAGCAGATGCTCGAGGGTCATATCAGCGCGGATCTGTCGGTCATTTACAACCGGATCTTCTATCCGGAGCTGATCGATGAGAAGATGGCCCGGATGCTTCCGAAGCTGCTCTACGCGAACGAGATTACCTGCGACAATCCGCAGATGCGCCATGTGGTCGTCTGCAATGCCGAGCTGCGCAACGAGACCGTCATTCCGCTTCGCGGCGGAAAGGCTTATATGCCGCTTTACCTGAAGGATCCCAGGATTTTCACCCAGGATGCCTTTGGCAGCCGCTATGAGGGTATTCCGGTATCGCGTGTGCGCCTGATGGAGAATCCTCGCATGGAAAGCAAGGTCCTGGCTCTTTGCCCGGAGCACTCGATGCTGCGGATGGCGGAGGAGATCAGTGAGCTTGACGCGGAGGTGCGGGACAATACCTGGGCGGTGAAGATGCGCCACCTACGGGATTCCAAGGAGATCCACCCGGTCTTTGCCGCCCGTGTGACCTCGGAGCTGCTGCACTACTATATGACTC
>CAMOGO010000352.1 GCA_946614075.1 uncultured Lachnospiraceae bacterium
TCGATGCCGTAGCCGATGCCTCCCGTGGGCGGCATGCCGATCTCCAGAGCATTCAGGAAGTCTTCGTCGGTGTGGTTGGCTTCCTCGTCGCCGGCGTCGGCCAGCTTGTCCTGCTCGGCAAAGCGGGCTCTCTGATCGATGGGATCATTCAGCTCGGAATAGGCGTTGGCCATTTCCCAGCCATTCATAAAGAACTCGAATCTCTCGACATAATCAGGGTTATCCGGCTTTCTCTTGGTCAGAGGCGAAATTTCGATCGGATGATCCATCAGGAAGGTGGGCTGCACCAGGTGTTCTTCGACAAACTCCTCAAAGAACAGGTTCAGAATGTCGCCCTTCTTATGGCGCTCCTCAAATGCTACGTTATGCTCCTTTGCAACGGCCCGGGCTTCTTCCAGCGAATGGATCTCATTAAAATCAACACCCGTGTATTTCTTTACCGCATCCACCATGGTGATCCGCTCGAACGGCTTGCCCAGATCCATCTCGACGCCGTTATATACGATCTTCGTGGTGCCCAGCACCTTCTGTGCGACGGTACGGTAGAGATTTTCCGTCAGATCCATCATTCCATAATAATCGGTGTAGGCCTGATAAAGTTCCATCAGGGTGAATTCCGGATTATGACGGGTATCGAGACCCTCGTTGCGGAACACGCGGCCGATCTCGTAAACGCGCTCCATTCCGCCAACGATGAGCCGCTTCAGATACAGCTCCAGCGAAATGCGCAGCTTCAGATCTTCGTCCAGCGCGTTAAAGTGCGTTTCGAAGGGTCTTGCCGCGGCGCCGCCGGCGTTGGATACCAGCATGGGCGTCTCCACCTCCATAAAGCCCTGGCCTGCCAGGAACTCACGGATGGCGGCAATGATCTGGGAACGCTTTACAAATACTTCCTTTGCTTCCGGATTCATGATCAGGTCGACATAGCGCTGACGATAGCGCAGGTCCGTATTGGTCAGACCGTGATACTTCTCCGGAAGAACCTGCAGGCTCTTGGAAAGCAGCGTAATGACAGATGCATGAATGCTGATCTCACCGGTCTTTGTACGGAAAACCGTACCCTCAACGCCGATAATATCGCCCACGTCCAGCTTTTTGAACGCCTTATAGGGCTCCTCGCCAACTGCGTCCTTTGCCACGTACGCCTGGATCGTTCCCTTCAGATCCTGCACATGGCAGAACGAAGCCTTACCCATGACGCGTTTGGACATCATGCGGCCCGCCACCCGTACAGTCGTTCCGTCGAGCGCCTCAAAGCCGTCCCGGATCTCCTGGCTGTGATGAGTAACGTCGTATTTTACGATCTGGAACGGATCGTTTCCGGCTGCCTGCAGCTCTGCAAGCTTTTCGCGGCGTACCTTCAGGACCTGATTCAGATCCTGCTCCTGAGGCTGCTGCTTTTTCTGCTGGTTCCGCTGGTTTTCCTGCACCTGTACTTCTGACACTTACTTTCCCTCCCGATTGCCCGATGATATCGCGGATCCCGCGCATTTTCGCGGATCCGTCCCGGATATCATCAGATATTTCTTTCGATTCCCAGAACCTTATATTTTACCTGGCCGGCCGGGGTATCCACCACAACGTCCTCGCCGATGCTGGCGCCAATAAGGCCCCTGCCCACGGGCGACTCGTTGGAAATCTTTCCTTCCAGGCTGTTGGCCTCGGAGGAACCCACGATCTTCAGCTCGATTTCTTCGTCAAATTCATAATCAAACAGCTTGACCTTGCAGCCGATGTTGATCTTGGTGTTATCCACCTCGGTCTCATCCACGACTTCCACGTTCTTGAGGATCTTCTCGATCTCTTCGATCCGGGCCTCGATGTCGCGCTGCTCGTCCTTGGCCGCATCGTACTCGGCGTTTTCCGAAAGGTCGCCCTGCTCTCTTGCTTCCTTGATCTTGCCTGCTATTTCCTTACGCCTGTTGACCTTCAGGTCATGGAGTTCTTCCTCCAGAGCTTTTAATCCGGCATAGGTCAGAATGTTCTTTTTTTCTTCCATGATACAACACCCCTTTTGCGGCCTGAACGTCCAATACCCTGCCGCAAACCTTCATCTTGTATTTCTGTCCCCGGGTATTCTGCGGGAAAAGCTGCCCCTGTACCCAGTGATAGCCGGCGCTTAAAAAGCCCCGGCACACATTGATACAGTAATTACAAATTATATATTTACAACCTTCCGTTGTCAATTATTTTCTCGATATCCGCCAGGGTTTCGACCGTATTGGCCGCTCTCCGAAGCGCCGCGCTGTGGGGCATACCCGCCGTATACCAGGCGATATGCTTGCGCATTTCCCGCATGGCGGTACGCTCGCCCTTCAGCTCCGACAGCATCCGCGCGTGGCGAAGGATCATGCTGCGCACCTCTTCCGCCGACGGCCTGGTTCCGTATCCGCCCTTTCTGTTAAGCGCTTCCCGCACCTCCCGGAAGATCCAGGGATTTCCCCTTGCCGCCCGGCCGATCATGACGGCGTCGCATCCGGTCTCCTCCATCATGCGGACCGCGGCCTCACCGCTGTCCACGTCGCCGTTCCCGATCACCG
>CAMOGO010000353.1 GCA_946614075.1 uncultured Lachnospiraceae bacterium
TGCATGACCCAACCGCTCAGGAAGAGGATCAGGCCCACGCCGGCCAGCAGCAGCCCCGGCCACCAGATCATACCCGTCTGCGGGATGTTCGGCGGTGTGGTCGAGGGCGGCGTCAGCTTGTTGACGATCAGGATCTGGCCTTCCTTTTTGTCGTCGTACTCGACTTCATAATAGGTAGGAACATTCGGCTCCTGCACCGTCCACTCGTGTACGACGCTCAGGCCGGTCAGCGTGGCATGCCAGCCGTTTTCTTCGTTCAGCGTGAGGCGGTAGGCAACCTCGCCGTCGCACAGCACGTTGATCTTGATTTCCTTCGGGCGATACTTCGTGTTGTTGCCGTCCTCCCAGACCTTGTAGATCTCCAGATCCATTTCCACATCCCTGCGGGAGATCTTCACCAGCGAGTCGGACTCGTACTGCCACACGTCATTTTCGTCAATGTGCGGCACGGGGATCATCGACGGCAGGAAGGAATAGATATAATTGCCCAGCTGGCATTCTTCGCCGAGGATGATGTACAGGCCGGGAGTCAGGCCTGCGAAGGTCACGGTGCCGGTATTGTCGGTCACGGCCATCGCGATCTGGGTCGGGCTGTCGCTCTCCACCAGGGCTGCGAAGGTTTCCGAAGCCTCGGTCATCGCCTCCACGGTGGTGAGGCTGTTCACGCTGATCCCGGTGGCGGCGAAATCCTCCGTCAGCTTGTAGCTGGCCATTTCGGACACGTCCGCAACGCGGTAAGCCCGGAAGGTTGCCCCCGGGATCGGCAGCTCGCCGTAAACCGCATGAAGGACGATCTTGCAGTCCTTCTTGAGGTTGATCGGCTCCATGGCAAGAGCCTGCCCCGCCAGGCAAAGGCAGAGCAGCGCCAGCAGCGCGGCCATGATCCGTTTACGCATCATTGTCTCTCACTCTCTTTCCGTCTCAGAGGGCTTACAGTTCCTTCTCGGTCCGGTCTCCGAGCTGCTCGTCGATCAGCTCACGGTTTTCCCTGTTCTTCTTCTTGCTGCGGCCCGTCGTCACCATCATGATGATGAACAGGAGCAGGAGGATCGGCAGGGCGATGATCGGAGCCACGATGATCGGGTCGATCTGGGTCGCGTCCGCAACCACGCGGATCACGTTGCTTTCCTCGATGTTGTCGATGCGGTGCCCGCGCACCAGCAGCCTGTGGGTGTTGATGCCGTAGGGGGTGCAGGTCACCAGCGTGCAGTAATCCTTGTCGGGATCGATCGCCAGCGCGTCCATTTCATAGGGCAGAACGATCAGCACCTGATCGACCTCGTAGGTCAGGATCTCGTCCATCACGCGGAGGATGAAGATGTCCTCATTCTCCAGCTGATCAAGGTTGGTGAACAGCTTCGCGCTCGGCAGGCCGCGGTGTCCGCTGAAGACAGCGTGTGTGCCGATTCCGCCTGTGGGAAGGCTGCTGCCTTCGATGTGGCCGATGGCGGTCTGAAGCACCGATTCATCCGTGCCGTGATACAGCGGCAGCGAAACCCCGATCTTCGGGATCTCAATGTAGCCCATGACGCCATTGCCGGCAATGTTCAGCAGGTCGTTGTAACGCTTTGTCTGCTCCTCATCCAGCAGCCAGCGGTTGGGCAGCGTGGTCAGCTCAGCGTTGTAAGCCACCGCAGCTTCCCACTGTGACGTGTAGTCTTCCGGTTCGATCTGCGCAACCCTTTCAGAGTAGGACGCGATGGCGCGCGACTGGTGAACGGTATTCCAGTAATCCGAGAAGGTCGGATAGATCAGAATCCCCAGTCCCAAAAGCAGGATGAGCACCAGCAGGATGGTGGACAATCGCTGTCTCATTGCTTTCTGCCATACCTCCGCACTCCGATGGTCCGCTCCGTGGCGGTTTCCTACAAATACAAACAGTCCCTTTTCGGAGGGTCCGCTTGAATATTCGTATGCATAATCAATTATAATGAAAAAACATTGATTGTCAACAGTTTGGCAGGCTTTTTCTTAAATTTTTATGAAGAAAGATTTTACAGAATCGTAATATTTATTTTTCCAGTTTCAGGATGTCGGGGCTGGTTTCAGCACGGCTTTCCCCTTTAATAAATTCAGCATTACCAGTCATTCTCCAAGCGCATCATCCATCTGGTCCAGCTGAAGATGCGCATGACGATTTCAAATCAAAAATCACAAATACGTCATATTCTGCGGTATGTACTTTTCGTGTTTTTCTTCTATGTTTATAAACGTCGTTGCGTAACAGTGTTCACTTAAATTGTATTTCTGGTCAGTATCGGTCCAAGCCTTGCATCAAAGCACAGTATCCGCCTTCCTGAGCCATTGCTCCGCAAGCTGCCTCGCAGCTTTGACCGCCGTGGGGATCGACAGGCGCCGCATGCCCTCCGCATCCACAAAGCGCCAGCCGGCCGGAGCGTCCTCCGCATCGGTCCGCAGCACATACAGCTTCATTTCCCATACGCGGTGGGTAAAAACATGCTTTGCATCCCCGCCAGAGGCGAGCAACTCCGCGTCAAGCTTGAGATGCCTGACGCACCAGCCGG
>CAMOGO010000354.1 GCA_946614075.1 uncultured Lachnospiraceae bacterium
CCTGCCTTCCTTAACTTCTTTTTCGTCCAAATTTCCGCTTGATCGCGCCGAGGACATCCACTTTTTCGCAGGTTCCCTCGCGGATCTGCCGGAGATTTTTCCAGTTTCGAACAAACATCACCGCGGCGAGCACCAGGGCGATGCAGCCTGCCTCCATGCCGTACAGGGCAAAAGCCGGGATCACAAACAGCGTCGGGATCACGACCGCGCCGAGGCACAGATAATGCGTGGCAAACACGCCCAGCATGCCGGCGATATTGCACAAAAAGCCCCACAGCGGAGAAAAGATGACCACCATCAGGCAGGTGGCAGCGACACCCTTTCCGCCCTTGAACTTCATCCAGACGGGGTAATTATGCCCGAGCACGGCGCCGAGGCCCGTGTACCAGACGGCGATCCGCCCGATCCGGACGGCGAACAGCGCCCGCGCGAGCAGGCAGGCCAGCACACATTTGAGAAGGTCGCCGGCGAGCACCATGAGCCCTGGGACAAAGCCGATATGCGCCATGACATTCGCCATGCCGGGGTTTCCCGACGTCCCCAGATACTTCGCGCTTTTACCGGTGTAAACCCGGCAGACAAGCTCTCCCGTCAGGAAGTTGCCAAACAAATAACCGATTGCCCCACACATAACTCTGGCAGTCATACTTAAATACCCTCGTTTTCGCTTTTTATTACCCTCTCGTGCTTCCGGCTTAAGACCACGTAAAAGCCTGTCGAATCCGTAATCTTCCACCTATTATATTATACCCGTAATCCGTGGGATTGAAAACGATAAATTCCGAAATTTTTCTGGTTTCGCACCCCCTGAAATAAGCCTTTTCGGTAATCTTTCGGACTTTGAAAAAAACGTCCATTCATCACGCAAATCCCTATTGCTTTTTTCTGTCATTCTTTCGTATACTGAAGAAAATAAAAGCGCATGAAAGGCGATGCCGCGCCATTCTCAACTGAAGGCATTTGTGATGCCGTCCCTTCAGGCGTAATGTTTACCGTCCGTCTATCGATTGTTTATAAAACAGGAGGTTTTCTATGACAATTTATGAAGAGTATCAGAGCAAGCTCCGCACTCCGGAAGAGGCTGTCAAGGTCGTCAAGGACGGCGACTGGGTCGACTACAGCCAGACCTGCTCCTTCCCCGTGCTCCTCGATGCTGCGCTCGCTGCACGCCGCGATGAGCTGAAGGACATCAAGGTCCGGAACGCCATCTCTATGCTTCCGATCCAGGTCGTTGAGCAGGATCCCGAGCAGAAGACCTTTACCTACAACCTGTGGCACTGCTCCGGCTACGACCGCAAGCTCATCGACCAGGGCCGCGCCTTCTACTCCCCGATGCTGTTCCGCGACTGCGGCACCTACTATCGCCGCGGCTACGCCGAGGTCAATGTCGCGATGGTCACCGTCCCTCCGATGGACAAACGCGGCTATTTCAGCTTTGGTCTGACCAACTGCTGCCAGATGGAAGTCCTGAAAAAAGCGGACACCATCATCCTGGAGGTCAATGAGTCCATGCCCTATACCTACGACGCATACCATGGGCATATCCACATCTCCGAGGTAGACATGGTCGTCGAGGGCCCTCACAATGGCCTTCCCACCGCACCGAACCCGCCCTCGACCGAGATCGACCGCCAGATCGCATCGCACATTTTCCCGTATCTGCGCGACGGCATCACCCTGCAGATCGGTATCGGCGGTATGCCGAACTCCCTCGGCGCCCTGATCGCCGACTCTGACCTGAAGGATCTCGGCATGCACACCGAGCTCATGAGCGACGGCTACCTGAAGCTCTACGAGTCCGGCAAGATCAACAACTCCAAGAAGGAGATCGACAACGGCAAGGGTGTCTTCTCCATCTGCAGCGGCTCCAAGGAGCTCTATGAATTCCTCGACCACAACATCGGCATCCAGACCTATCCGATGAGCTACGTCAACAATCCGGACACGATCGCCAAGTTCGATAATTTCGTCTCGATCAACGGCTGCATCTCGATGGATCTGTACGGCCAGGTCTGCTCCGAGACCGCCGGCACCCGCCACATCAGCGGCACAGGCGGCCAGCTCGACTTCGTCACCGGCGCCTTCCGCTCCAAAAACGGCATGGCCTTCCTGGCAATGCCCTCCGTCCACCGCGACAAAGCCGGCGTCGCCCACTCGAACATTCTTCCGAAGTTCACCGGCGGCGACGTCATCACGACCCCTCGTACCCAGGCTCCTTACATGGCCACCGAGTATGGCGTCGTGAACCTGTCCGGCCTGACCACCTGGCAGCGCGCCGAGGCGATCATCTCCATCGCCCACCCCGACTTCCGCGACGAGCTCATCGCCGAAGCCGAGAAGCAGAAAATCTGGAGACAGTCCAATAAGAGATAATCGAAAGAACAGGCTAAAATCCCCCATGTTTCCAGGCGCTTTGGGCTTACAGCTGGGGGCTGGGCAGGAAAAGGCAAGTTTAGGTCCCCATCTTTCCGGGCGTTTTGGGCTTACAGCTGGGGGACTGGTCAGGACAAGGCAGTTTAAT
>CAMOGO010000355.1 GCA_946614075.1 uncultured Lachnospiraceae bacterium
CATGCTTCTTCCAGGCACTGTTCTACCGCATCCAGTATAGCCTGGCTGGTGATGGAGCATCCGGAATATACGTCGACACCAGCGGTCTTCTGTGCCTCCAGGATCCTCTCGGGCATGTACTTGATGGCCGTCTGACCGAGGCTGCCCGCGGCGATGGGGGCATTCACCTCGATCGCGGTAATCACGCCACCTTCGATCGTCACGGTCACTTCCACGTCCTCGGTGCCGGCCGCCGTGGTGCTGTTCACGGCCGCTGTGTAGACGCCGTCTTTGTAGTCCGGAACCGGCAGGGCGCGCAAGGCCTCCTTCTCTGCCTCCAGCGATTCCCTGGCTGCAAGCATCTCCTCATAGGCGCTTTCCCAGGCCATCTCTCTTTCGTAGAGCCTCGTGATCTCGCCATCCATGGAGATCGCGAAATCGTCTATGTAGATGGTGGTCACCTTGCTCCAGTCGACCAGGCGGTTGAAGACCATCAGGCAGGTGTCGTCCTCGAGAACAGTCGTATCACCGGGGTTTCCTAATGTCCAGTTCCGGTTTTCCAGCTGCTCCTCCTTCGAGCAGAGGACATACCGGCTTCCGTCCTCGAACCCTAAGGCCGCATAATCATCCGGAAAAGCTGCCATGTGCAGCATCTGGTCTCCCACGCAATAATGAATGGTCATGGAGATGGGGGAATAGGTCAGGATCTCTTCTCCTTCCGGGGTACAAAGTGTCTCCCTGTTCATGACCTCCACCTCAAACGGAACAAATTCCTCGTGGATGGTCTCCCAGGCCCGCAGCTCTTCCGGCATGGTAAGCATCGTTTCCTCCGGATGCTCCGCCAGATAATCCGCCTGTTCCTGCTGCAGCTCTCCCATGGTTTTTGCCTTTTCCTCCAGGGTCAGGTACATGGTCGCAGGCCCCGCCTCCGCATAGCCGTTTTGGTACCGGCCGATCGCGTCCACGACGACACAGTCCTGGGTGCTGAGAGAGCGGTCGATGATCCATTTGCAATCGCGGTACATGGCTCGTGAGTATTCCATCGCCTCATCCACTTGTCCCTCCTCGAACAGCCGACGGATTTCCTCGTTGTATTCCTCGTCCTCCCGCCTGGAGCTGACATAAAAGAGGAATGGCACATCCGCGAGAGAGGCGCCATGCCCTACCACAGGGGAAACGCTTTCCTGGAACAGCGACATCGCATCCGGTCCCTCCACGACGTAGGAGAACACCCCGGCCATTCCGTCGGACAGGAAATACTGGGCCGTGATGGTATAGTCCCCGCACACAACGCTGGCGCTCGTCTGGGAAACCGCAAGGCTCTCCGCCACTTCGGTATCAAGCGCCGCGTATTCCTGTCCCGGGATGTCGACCGTATGCTCCTTATCCTTTACTTCGTCATAAATAACCACCGTCTCCGCCTCGACATCTTCCCCGCGCCCGCTGCCGAAGAGCCCGTTCAGGAAATCGCCCTCCGTGAGCGTGTAGGCCGCCGCTGCGGCTACGACACCGACTGCCAGGCATGCTGCCGCCGCAATCAATCCTTTTGCAAAACGTCTTGTCGCCTTCTTCGAAATAAACATGTCTGCCTCCTCAATCAATTCATCATCAATCTTGGTTATGCCCTTGTAAAGATCTTCTCTCTTCATCTTGATATCTCCGATTGGTCCTTCAGATCCACGTTTCATGCTCCGTCAGGAATTTTTTCAGGCTCTGCCTCATCCGGCCAAACTGCCGGGACATCTGATTCTCTGTCTTCCCGAACTGCTTCGCGAGTTCCTTTACCGATGAACCATACCAGTAACGGCGGATAAACAAAGCCCGCTCCTCCGGTGAAAGCCCTCGAAGCCAGTCGTCCAGCATTTCCCCGAAAAGCCGCTGATTGATTTTCTCCTCCACATGTTGCCGATCGTCAGGGATGCATTCCTCCAGCTCCGAGAGCAGCAGCTCCATGCCGGCATAGCGCTTGCTCCTGTGGTTTCTCCGGAAGCGGTCCAGGGCGAAATTGCGCACAATCCGTATCAGATAATTCTTCAGATAGGACGGCTTTTCCGGGGGAACACGGTTCCAGAGGGCAAGGTAGGCGTCCTGTTCGCACTCCTCCGCGTCTTCCGGCGATTTCAGAATGTTCCCGGCAACCATGCAGACAAGGGCACCGTATTTCCGGCGTATTTCATCGATTGCCTTTTCATCCCGCTCTTCCAGCAAGCGGATGATGTCCTTGTCATCCATCTCTGCACTCCTCTTTACGGGAAAACACGTTCATCCCCATCACCATCTTTCCTTCATTGAAACTAAGAGCTCTCTGTCAATTATGACGTCAAAAACATGAGAATCTGCAGATTGTTCAAATTACGTACAAAAGCATCTCATCTTTGGATTTTTCATATTCCGTACAAAAGCAGGTCGTCCCTGGTTTTTTCAAATTCCGTGTACGAAAAAAGCCCAGAGGATTTCCTCTGGGCTTTTGATCGGGGCGACAAGATTCGAACTTGCGACCTCCCGGTCCCTAACCGGACGCTCTACCAAACTGAGCCACGC
>CAMOGO010000356.1 GCA_946614075.1 uncultured Lachnospiraceae bacterium
TCCAGGACAGCATCCAGAAGGGTATCGACACGTGCATTCAGATCATCCTCGGAAAGGGTTCCGTTCTCCAGCGCAGCCATCAGGATACGGGCACTGTCAAGACCCGGCGCAGGCATCTCCAGCTCAGAGCCGGCTCTCACGCCTGCTACGTGGTCATTAGAGCCTCCCCAGTCGGTGACGACCATGCCGTCATAGCCCCAGTCGCCGCGAAGGATATCCTTCAGCAGGTGGTCGCTCTCGTTGGTGTAGCAGCCATTGACCTCGTTGTAGCTGGTCATGATCGCCTTGACACCGCCTTCCTTGACAGACATCTCAAACTGAGTCAGGTAGATCTCTCTCAGGGTTCTCTCATCGACGACGGCATTGACCGCCATACGGCGCTCTTCCTGGCTGTTCACCGCGAAATGCTTTGCGCAGGCACGTACCCCCTGGCTCTGCACACCCTTGATATAGCCGGAAGCCAGCTTACCTGCCAGATACGGATCCTCCGAATAGTACTCAAAATTACGGCCGCAAAGAGGACTTCTCTTCATGTTCATGCCCGGTCCCAAAAGGATCTGGACATTCTCGGTCATAGCCTCCTCACCAAGAGTCTTTCCGATCTCCTCCGACAAGGAAACATCCCAGCTGGAAGCAACCGTGGCCGCGGAAGGAACACAGGTTGCGGGAAGCGACGGATTCAGTCCCAGATGGTCTCCTGCTCCGGCCTGACGGCGTACACCGCTCGGACCATCGGAGAGGAACATTTCCGGTATACCCAGACGCTTAAAATCCCAAGTCTGCCATTCGCCCTTTCCACCAAGGAACGCACATTTCTCTTCACGTGTCATTTTGTTCACGAGTTCTGTGTGTTTCATAGCTCTTTTCCCTTCTATTAGATAGATTATGTTCCGACCTCTGCTCCCAATAGGGCAAAACACATTCATGCCCCACTGCACAGATAGTTAGAGCTATTGTATCATGTTTTGTACAGATTTACACTGTTTTTATTCTAAATTCAGTGATTTTTTATATGTAAAAAGACCGGCGTATTATAACGCCGGTCTCTCGTACTCAATTTGGTGACTGCCTGATCTGGATATTAATATAAGAACAATCTTTAAAATCTACCGCAGCTCGGTCGGTACCAGGTTGTCCATATCATCAAAGGCCTGGTTCTCTCCGCCCATCGCCCAGATGAAGGTGTAGCTTGCCGTGCCGCAGCCGCAGTGGATTGACCAGGACGGGGAAATAACCGCCTCGTAATTCTGCATAACGAGGCTGCGGGTCTGCGTAGGCTGTCCCATGAAATGCATGACGACATTGTCCTCCGGGAGATCAAAGTAGGTATAGACCTCCATGCGGCGCTCGTGCGTATGGCAAGGCATGGAATTCCAGACATTGCCCGGATCCAGCTTGGTAAGACCCATGGAAAGCTGGCAGGTCTCCAGAACATCCGGATGGATGAACTGATTGATGACACGCTTGTTGCTGTTTTCCATGCATCCTAACGGTCTCTTGTTTGCATCTGCGAAGGAAAGGAAGGTCGTCTTGCAAACCTTGTGAGCCGGTGCGGAAACCAGATAGAACCTTGCCGGATTCGCAGCATCCTTGCTCGCGAAGGTGACATTCTTCGTACCCTTGGTAATGTAGAGGCAATCCTCAAATCCGAGCTCAAAGCACTCCTCATCGGCCTTGATGCAGCCGGGGCCGCCCAGATTGAAAACACCTGCCTCGCGGCGCTCCAGGAAGAAATTGGTTCCGAAGTTCGCCCATACATCGATGCCCTTATCGATCGGAAGTTCCTCATTCACCGGCATAATGCCCATGACGACCATACGGTCTACATGAGAATAGGTTGCCTGCACGGTATCCGGCTGATAAAGATCGGTGATCAGAAACTCCTTGCGAAGCTCCTCGGTCGTATATCTCTTAACATCATTAGGACTTGCAGAATAACGAATATCCATATACTCTCTCCCTTTGTTTTTGATTATTTGATAACGTTCTCCGTCTCTCCGTCAAAGAGGTAAACCTTCTTGTAAGGGATGGAGAAAGTAAGCTTATGATCGGTTTCCGGCGTGTCGTGCGGATCTACCTTCAGGATCGCGCGGGTGTCGCCGGCATTGATGTAGACGTTGGTATTGTCGCCAAGCATCTCGGTCAGCTCAACGTCACACTCGATCTGATAAGCATCCTCCTGTGCGCCAAGTACGATATCCTCCGGACGGAAGCCAAAGACGATCGGCTTGCCTTCGTAGGAAGCGGTCTTGTCCTTCAGCGTAGGCTTCAGATCCATGACAATCGGTCCGAAGTTCATGCAGCCATCCTTGACCGTGCCGCGGATGAAGTTCATCGGAGGCTCGCCAATGAAACCGGCTACAAATACATTGACCGGGTTGAAATACAGCTCGTACGGCGTACCGATCTGCTGTACGTATCCTGCCTTCATGACGACGATACGGTCAGCCATGGTCATGGCCTCTGTCTGGTCATGGGTAACATAGATTGTCGTTGCGCCGGTCTCGCGATGGATCTGG
>CAMOGO010000357.1 GCA_946614075.1 uncultured Lachnospiraceae bacterium
GCTACAACGGCAAGCAGGTCACATTCGGTATCCGTCCCGAGAACATCATCGAAGTCAAGGCCGGCGACAAGGTTCCTTATCAGTTCGAGTCCAAGGTCAACGTTTACGAGCTTCTGGGTGCAGAAGTATTCCTGTACTTCGATCTGGGCAGCGCCAACATCACTGCAAGAGTTGAACCTACAACCAAGGTTCGCCCCGGCGATACAGTGAAGTACACCTTCGATACCAATAAGATTCACGTCTTCGATAAGGAGACAGAGCTGACGATCGCCAACTGATCCGCAAACTTACAATTGCTATCCGGCTTGTAAATCAGTTATTATGGGGGTGCCGCACTAGTAGAAAGGTGCGGCGCCCTTTCTGTATGTATGTCCTGTTTTCTTTATGCGGCATATGTGCAGGGTATACTATTTTGAGACAGGAGGAGATCTATGGTTTCATCACAGGTCATCAGGGTTTGTCTGGAGCAGCTGCGTTCGATCGCCAGAACCGAGTTTTGCGTACAGGATACGTCCGGCAATGTCGTGACCCAGACGGAAGGGGCGGTCACGCCGGACCGTGCGCTGGTCGCGGGATTTGCGCAGTCGGCCGTAGACAGCCAGATCATCGGCAACAGCTATTACCTCAAGGTAATGGACGACGAGGAGCTGCAGTTTATTCTCACTGCGCAGGGGAGCGCGGAGCACACCTTTATGGTGGCCAGGATCGCGGTCAGCGAGCTGGAAAACCTGATCATTGCCTATAAGGAGAAGTTTGACCGCAACAATTTCTTTCAGAATCTGCTGCTGGACAATCTTTTGCTGGTGGATATCCACAACCGGTCCAAAAAACTGCACATCGCGAGCAACGTCCGCAGAGCGATCCTGCTTTTTGAGGTGGACTCGGAGTCGGAGCAGATCGCGTCGGAAATGCTCTCGAGCCTGTTCACCGTTCAAAACGGGGACTATCTGACGGAAGTGGATGAAAACAGTGTCATCCTTGTGAAATCCCTGGATGACCAGCAGGGGTACGAGGAGCTGGAGGAAGCAGCCAGAACGGCTGTCGACATGCTGAATACGGAAGCGATGGTGAAGACGCGCGGATCCTACGGCACTATTGTCGATGAACTCAAGGATCTGTCCCGCTCATACAAGGAAGCCAGAATGGCAATGGATGTCGGCAGGATCTTTTATGCCGGCAAAAGAGTCATCTCCTATAATGAGCTTGGGATCGGCCGCCTCATTTATCAGCTGCCGCCCAGCCTGTGCAGGATGTTCATCCAGGAAGTGTTCGGCAGTGAGGAGATGGTGGATTTTGATCAGGAGATCCTGACGACGATCGAGACGTTTTTTGACAACAATCTGAATGTGTCGGAAACAGCCCGGCAGCTCTTCGTCCACAGAAATACGCTGGTGTACCGCATTGAGAAGCTTCAGAAAAGTACCGGGCTGGACATCAGGACGTTTGATGACGCAATGACGCTCAAGATCGCCCTGATGGTAAGCGCTTATATGAATGAGCTTAAACACCGCTGAGGCGGCGGGCTGCGTACGGGGCGGCCTCAGGATCACAGTCCTGTGCCGTCAAAAGCAGGTATGTAGCTCTGGGATGCCGTTTCCCCGTCCTGGATAAAGCCGTTGGTGATGCCGATGGAGATCGCGTATTCCACAAGGTCATCGTATTCCTTCGCCGTGAGCTTGCGGCCCAGATCAGGATCCGAGTAGACCTGCGGCATCGGCGTATACTGGTTCATCAGGCTGATGAAAATGGCATCGCCGTAAGTGGAGTGCAGATAATCCAGGATATCCCGGGAGTCCTCCGCGCAGCCCGGAAGAGCAAGATGCCGGACGATCACGCCCTTTACCATGACCGGATCATCCGCGTCGTCTTCCGCATCCAATGAGGAGGATCCGTCCGCAAACAGAGGGCGCGGACATTGACGAACCATTTCCGCAAGGGCTTTGGAGGCGTACTGGAAGTAGTCCGGGGTGTGAGAGTAGGCCAGAGAAATCCTCGGAGAGATATACTTAAAATCGGGCAGCCAGATATCCACAAGCCCCTCCAGGGCTTTGATGGCCTCTACCCGCTCATAGGCGCCGGTATTGTAGACGACAGGGATCGTAAGACCCTGTCGTTTTGCTTTTTCAAGGGCGGGAATGATGAGATACAGATAGTGGGACGCCGTGACCAGATTGATGTTTTCGGCATTCTGGTCCTGCAGCTCGAGAAAAATCTCGGAGAGCCTGGACGGCTCGATCCGCGTGCCGTACATGGCCTTTGCGATCGCATAATTCTGACAGTAGATGCAGCCCATATTGCAGCCTGAGAAAAACACTGCGCCGCTGCCACGGTGTCCCGAAATGACCGGCTCTTCGTCAAAATACAGCGCCGCCCTGGCAGCATACAGCTCCGCGGACTCCTTGCAGTATCCCACTTCGCCCGCGGCGCGGTTTACTCGGCAGCTCCTTGGACAGAGCGTGCAGTCTGTCATATCCATGATATTGTCTAAACTCATGTTGAACCTTCCTGAAATGGAAAC
>CAMOGO010000358.1 GCA_946614075.1 uncultured Lachnospiraceae bacterium
CATACCGGGACGCTCGACCCGGAGGCGGAGGGCGTACTGCCGGTCTGCCTCGGACAGGCGACCAAGGTATGCGATCTTCTGACGGACAAGGATAAGGAGTACGAGGCGGTGCTCCACCTGGGCGTGACGACAGACACACAGGACATCTTCGGACAGGTCCTTTCGGAGAAGCCTTGCCTGGCGGATGAGGAGACGGTGCGGGATGCCGTATTGAGCTTTACCGGGGAAATCATGCAGATTCCCCCGATGTACTCCGCGATCAAGGTGCAGGGGAAAAAGCTGTATGAGCTGGCCCGTGCGGGAAAGGAGATCGAGAGAGAGCCGAGGAAGGTGACGGTCAAGGAGATCCGCATCCTGGAAATGAACCTGCCTTTTGTACGCTTTCGCGTCTGCTGCTCCAAGGGGACCTATGTCCGGACGATCTGCCACGACATCGGCGAGAAGCTGGGCTGCGGCGGATGTATGGAGAGCCTGAAGAGGACCCACTCGGGCCGCTTTGGTGTGGAGGACAGCATGACGCTGCAGGAGGCGTCGGACCACATGCAGGACGGAACCTTAAAGGATTTCCTGATTCCTGCGGACGCATTATTTGAGGATCTGGATGAGGTGAAGCTGGATCCGGCATGGGACAAGCGACTCTACAATGGAAATGCGCTCCCTAAGGCGCTCTTTTCCAAAACGACGACGGACACGGTCCGTGTGTATGACAGCGAGGGCGCCTTTATCGCCCTATACCGGAAATCGGAGCGGGACGCTTCCGAGTATCTGGTTGAGAAGTTCTTTATGAAAGCAAAGTGAGGATGCCGAATGGTTATATGCTTTCATATGTTTACGGAGGCAAAGAAGGATGAATTTTATCCGTGGAACGGATTGGAAAATAGAAGGCAGCAGTGCAGTGACACTCGGGAAATTCGACGGAATGCACAGAGGACACCAGGTCCTGCTGAATGAGCTGATGAAATACAGCCGTAAAGAACTTACGACCATCGTATTTACCTTCGGAACATCGCCCTATGAGCTTCTGAAAGGGAGCAAGCAGGTGCTGATGACGAACGAGGAGAAGGAGCTGTTCTGCGAGTATAGCGGAGCGGATCTGCTCATCGAGTACCCTTTTACCGACGAGGTATGCCGGATGTCGGCAGAGGAGTTTGTGAAGAAGGTGATCGTGGAGCAGATGCATGCGAAGGTGATCATCGTAGGCACGGATTTTGGCTTCGGGTATAAACGGCAGGGCAATGTGGAGCTTCTGCGAGCGCTGGCGCCGGTCTACGGCTTTGAAGTCCGGGCGATGGAGAAGCTTTCCGATGACACCGGCCGCGAGATCAGCAGCACCTATATCCGCGAGGAGCTGGAGCTGGGGCATATGGAAAAGGCGGCTGACCTGATGGGTACGCCTTACTCGGTCCACGGCCAGATCATCCATGGCAACCGCTTGGGACGCACCTACGGCATCCCGACGATCAACATGGTCCCGGATCCGCATAAAATCCTGCCTCCAAACGGCGTATATGTGAGCCGCGCCTGGATTGGCGGCCGTATCTACGGTGCCGTTTCCAATATCGGTGTCCGTCCGACGGTGAGCGACGAGAAGAAGATCAATCTGGAGACCTTTCTGTTTGACTTTGAGGGCGAGCTCTACGGAGAGACCGCGACGATCGAGCTGCTGCACTTTGTCCGTCCGGAGAGGAAGTTTGCCTCGGTGGATGAGCTTCAGAAGCAGATTCACGCAGACTCGGATGCGGCAAAGAAGTGGCTTCAAGGATAAGCCGGAAGGCTTCGTGAAATGATTCCGCAAAAGGTGCGGATTTTGGCTTAAAACAAGGGAAAAACACCCCTTTACAAGGGAGAGTACTTGTGATATACTCCCTTCCGTATGTAAAAACGCCTTCCCCGGGCAGATGGAAGACTCCGACCTTTGCGTAGGGACAGGTTAGATTATTAAAGGAGGAAATCAACATGATTTCGAAAGAGAAAAAGGCTCAGATTATTGCCGAGTATGGCAGAACGCCGCAGGACACCGGTTCACCTGAGGTGCAGATCGCACTTCTTACCGCACGCATCAACGAGCTCACTGCTCATCTGCAGAGCAACCCGAAGGATCATCACTCCAGACGTGGTCTTCTCATGATGGTTGGTCAGCGCCGTGGCATGCTGGATTATCTGAAGAAGAATGATATCGAAGGTTATCGTAGTCTGATCGTTCGTCTTGGTATTCGTAAATAATCGAACCCGCATTACGGACGCTTACAGGCGTACGAGTAACGCAGCCGGACAGGGTGGAAGATTGTGGTTTTCCACCCTTTCCTTATGTTTCTTGAAAGCAGCGGTGCGAGAGCAGCGCATATGCTTTTAGTTTATTATTATTTCACATTACATGGGCAGACAATGTCCCGAGACCACTGAAAAAGGCATGTGGCAGTCTGAAGGGTTACGTACCTTTTTCAGTAGTTTCGGTCAGGCGTCTGCCGAAAGGAGAATGCAGATGTACAAAAGTTTTTCGATGGAGCTGGCCG